>JAGPKJ010000140.1:0-2953 GCA_018053995.1 Lachnospiraceae bacterium
CTGCCTGTGTCTTCAATGGCTGCCGCTTCCTCAGCTACGGATTCTTCCGTATTATCACCATCAGATTCACTGCCATCATCTGCAGTCTCATCTGCATCTACGTCAGATTCATCTTCATCTTCAGGTTCTTCCTTGTTCTCTTCGGCATTACCAGCTATATCGTCAGCTGCATGTTCCTTATCAGGCTCTGCTTCATCAATTTCGTCTTCTTCAGATTCTTCGCCTTCATCATCAGCTTCATGCTCATCATCAGACTCATCTTCTTGTTCATCTGATTCTTCCGTCTGGCTCTCATCGATCTCTTCGATCTCTTCAACGCCTTCATCATCTTCTTTTGCGGCTCTGAGATCTTCATCAGTGATCACCGGAAGTGGTTCTGTTGCCTGCTTTACAGCTTTTGTCGTCTCTCTCGTTATCTCTTCATCTGAAAGTATCGCAGTATCAGGAGCTTCTCCCTTTTCCTTCGATTCCTTCATTATGGCCGCAACAAATGCTTTCTCAAGTTGTTCAAGCAGACCATTCTTTGTATCATCATCAAAATCATCAAACAGATTTCCGGTATTCTGAAGAATACGCTGACGTACTTCATTCATGCGCTTCTTCTCATTATCCTGTTTCATCTGCTCCCATTCGGACATGATGTCGTCAATGCTAAGCTGACCTGTGATCTGCTTCTCAATCGCTTCTGCGTCCGGCATTACAAGGCTTATCTGTCCATCAGATTCCTGATTTAAAACATCATCAAAACCACTTGAGCTCGTGTTAAGCGGAGTAAGCACACCAGTTCTCGCACCCGGTACACTATTTGCCTGCTCATCGGTTATCGCTTTCATCGCGGCTGTCTCATCAGCCATCTGCTTAATGACTTTATGAGCCTCTTCAAATGAGACCGCACCTGCTAAATCTTCGGTTCTATTTCCTACAGGCTCATATATCCTTGTCCGGTATGCATCATCGTCATCATCGCCAGTTTCCTGTTCGTCATCATGGTCACTGACATCATAATCCATATCGCTGCCGTCATCAGAGTCATCGTCAGTTTCACCGTAAGCGTCAGATTCTGTATTACCTGCCGCTGCATTATCTGATTCCGGCTGTTGTGCTCCGTATATCATATCATCCAATATCTTCTCAGACGGTTCTTCATCACCGAGCACTTCCTTCATATCTGCGGCAAGTGCCTGTTGAAGGTTTATAGTATTGTAAGGGTTATTCATGTCAAGAGGTTTTACATGGATCTCATCATCATCCGTCTGCGCATTTTCATAATCCTCGCCCTCGGTTGGTGCACCCAGTCTTGCTGTCGGCGAAGCCATAAGATCCGCTGTATCTGATGATGCCGATATATCAGATTCGCCAATGCTTCCGGTCTTGCCATCACCAGCCGCGTTACCCTGAGAACTGTCGTACGCGATCTGTTGTTCATCCGAAAGCGGAGCATGAAGCTTCTTAAGATCCAAAGCTTTACTTACAAATCTGCCTTCCCTGAACAGTGTAAATATCTCATCACACTCTTCCACACATTTTGTCTCAAGTCCTACTCTATGATAAAGATATGCAAGCTCATAAAGCCACTTGTCCTTAAGTTCCTTATTTTTCAGCTCCTCCAGAACTTCTATGCGTTCTTCAAGCGGAACATTCTGTGCTTCATACAGTTTATACTTAAGCATATATATGCGGCTGTCATTTGGCGCCAGATTAGAAAACTTGTTGTAATACTGCAACGCTCCGACAAAATCATCTAGTTTTATAGACAATTCACATAGAGAGTAAACGATAAGCCTTGCATTAGGATTCCGGTCATAAGCCATGAGCAGGATATCTCTGCTGTCATTAAATCGTCTGTTGATCTTATACAGGTCGCTTATCGTGCAAAGCGTCATGACACCTTTGACACGTCCCCAGTCGATGGTATCTGCCAGTTCTGCTGCCTGCTGATAGTCACCTTCATCAATGAATTTATGTATTTCGTCCAAGCGGACAGTATATTCATATTTATCCATAACTGTATGAAAGCCTTTCAGATTTATTTGCAATTTTACCCGATTTTTCTTTTTAAGTTTATCATAGCCCACCTGCAATGTAAATAAAACGAGTACAAAAAAAGCATCTTTTCAACAATATGTGGAGATGCTTCTCTGTATTTCGTCTATATATGGTGCATAATGCCTGTGTCAGAAGTCATGGTCAGGATTGTGCCCAAACGCGGTCACTTCTGTTCTCCAAGAATGTCACTCAGCTTTCCAAACTGTGCAAGGGAAAGTTGTTCGCCTCGTATCGTTGGTGCGATATCCATCTGTTCAAGCGCGTCCACTACCTGCTGCCTTGAAAATCCAAGACCGCCGTTGCATATCCCATTTGCAAGTGTCTTCCGTCTCTGATTAAAAGATGCCCTTATCAGAGCAAATAACATTGTTTTGTCATCCACCTTAACCGGCGGTACCTCACGTCTTGTAAGCTTTATCACTGCACTGTCCACCTTGGGTCTGGGGATAAAACATGATGCCGGCACATTAAGCATGATCTCGGGTTCTGTGTAGTAGCTGACAGCCAATGACATCGCACCGTATATCTTTGAGCCAGGTCCCGCCTGCATACGCTGTGCCGCTTCTTTCTGTACCATTATCGTAATGCTCTCAAATGGCGCGTCACCTTCAAGCAGTCCCATTACTATCGGTGTTGTAATGTAGTATGGCAGGTTTGCGACAATCTTCACGCTCTTTCCGTCGTTGTTCTCATCCACAAATCTTTTCAGATCCATCTTCATTATATCTTCATTTATGACCGTGACATTATCACATTCCGCAAGTGTATCGTGCAGTACCGGGATAAGCGCTGAATCTATCTCGATGGCTGCGACCTTACGTGCATGTTCTGAAAGAAGCTGCGTCATCGTCCCGATACCCGGACCTATCTCGACAACATAGTCTTCGTCCGTTATCCCTGCCGCATC
>JAGPKJ010000140.1:3053-4592 GCA_018053995.1 Lachnospiraceae bacterium
TCACAGTCCAAATATCCTGACCGCATTCTCCGTTGTTATCCTCATGATTTCATCTTCCGTTGTGTCACGCAGCTTTGCTATCTCCGTGACGACATACGTCAGATTCCATGATGTATTTCTTGTACCCCTGTTAGGCTCAGGCGCGATATAAGGGCTATCCGTCTCGAGCACTATCTGTCTGTCCGGTACATCTGCTGCGACTTCCTTTATCTTTTTAGCATTCTTGAAAGTGACAACACCGCCAATCCCTATCGCAAACCCGAGTCTGTCATATTCGGCAGCCATTTCCTTCGAATATGAGAAGCAGTGTATCACACCTTTTACCTTGCCGCCGAACCGCTTTATTATCTCTAGTGTATCCTCTGCTGCATCACGCGAATGTATACTGACGGGAAGATTTAATCTCTGTGCCAGTTCCATCTGACGTATAAACCACTTCTGCTGAACTTCTTTTGAAACGCCTTCTTCATGATAGTCAAGACCGATCTCGCCTATTGCCACGACGTGACCTCTGCCGTCCCTTTGCAGATTATTTTCTGCCATGTCTGCAAGTTCTGCAAAAATATCATCATTTAACGCACCTGTTTCGGTCGGATGAACTCCTATCGCAGCATATACGTTCTCATATTTCCTGCTTATCTCAAGAGTTGACCTGCAAGATGACGGTGAATCTCCTATATTTATTATCTTTGTAACAGTGCTATGTCCGACCTGTGCGAGCAATGCGTCTCTGTCAATATCGAATGCCGAATCATCATAATGTGCATGTGTATCTATTATACCTGCCATAATCACCTCTAAGATATTACATCAAAAGTTTGAAATTTTTTGAAATATGTTTGAAATAGGGGTTGCAAACCGGAAACCATTATACTATAATAACACTTGCGTTGCAAAACAGCTTTTGCATCGACTATATGCGCACTGCTAGCTCAGTTGGTAGAGCACCTGACTCTTAATCAGGGTGTCCAGGGTTCGAGCCCCTGGCAGTGCATTAAAAGCACTGTTTTTGCGGCTTGTTCCGCGGGGACGGTGTTTTTCTTTTGTGCTTATAGAAGTAGCGCAAAGCAATTCGTAGCATCATAACATAATTGCTACTTTTGACACCCACATCATTGCAGTTTTTGTATGGAGGAAGTTGGGTTATTATGAAGATCACATGGTTTGGTGCATCATCGATCATGATAGAATCAGGAGATGACAGGATCCTTATTGATCCCGCCAAAGGTCCATCTCACAGTGAAAATGACCCCTCTTGGGAAGATCTGATGTCTGCTGAAAATATTCTGCTCACTAGCGGACGCATCGAAAGATCTGCCAGTATACCGCTTATCATAAATACATCCGGAGCTACTGTGTATTGTTCTCTCGAAACAGCCGCTCTTCTGGAAAAATGCAATACAGACCCTGATCTTATCGCAGTCGTAAAATCAGGGCTTAAGCTTAGATTCAATTCAATAAGTGCATCTGTCTTGAACGGCTATGCCTCTTCTGCTGAATACGATTCTGCCATAAAGATGCGTCTCCGTTCCCCACATG
>JAGPKJ010000141.1 GCA_018053995.1 Lachnospiraceae bacterium
GAATATTTCTGTATAGTGCCTTCTTCGAAAGCTCTTTTTAATGAATTTATATCAGGATCATATGCGACCAGATTCTTGTCGGGTGAAGAATTATGTATAGCGCGGGCAATCGAACCACCGATCAGTCCGAGACCTGCAAACCCGATTTTTTCATTTGCCATATTGTGATGATCCTTTCTGAAGCGATGTATTGTGAATGAAGCTACGAAATGCTTCGTTTCTCATTTCATTCGAAACTCTCACATTTCTATAAGCATCTGGAATCTGAAAGTTTGAATGAAGCTACGAAATGCTTCGTTTCTCATTTCATTCGAAACTCTCGCATTTCTATAAGCATTCGGAATCCGCTGATTTGCTGCGCAAATCGCTACTTCCTCATGCTTATGCGTGTCATAAAGTCATTCTGTTCCCTGTGCAAGCACAGTCACAGAATGACTTTCGACACTTGCTTCATTCACTTTATCATCTTAAAGTATCTCAGTCAAATAAAACTCTAAAGCAAAAGATGTGCATAAATACAAATGAATCTTGTATTCGATATGCATGTTTAGTACAATATATACAACGGATGCGCGGAGAAAATATAAATGACCGCGGATATTCCGTCAGAATACACATAAACTACAGAACCGGAGGTATCAAAATGGACGTTTATACAACTGACAGGATTCGAAATGTAGTTTTACTCGGTCACGGCGGATGTGGCAAGACCAGCCTTGCCGAGGCAATGGCATATCTTTCCGGAATAACATCAAGAATGGGCAAGACAGATGACGGAAATACGATATCAGATTATCAGAAGGAAGAACAGAAGAGACATATATCGATAGGAATGTCCGTGATTCCAATCGAATGGGAAGGGAATAAGATAAATCTGATCGATACTCCCGGATTCTTTGATTTTTCAGGAGAGGTAGAAGAAGCCGTACGTGCCGCAGACGCAGCGATAATAGTTGTATCGGGAAAGAATGGCATAGAAGTCGGGACTGAAAAGGCATGGGATATATGTGAGAAATATAATCTGCCGAGATTCGTTTTCGTTACGGATATGGATATCGACAATGCGTCATACAAGAATGTTGTATCGGACATGACTGACAGATATGGAAAGAAGATGGCTCCTTTCCATATGCCTATCAGGGAAAATGAAAAATTTGTCGGTTATATAAATGTTATAGCTGAACAGGCATACTGTTGGCAGGGGAAAGACGCGGTTACATGCGAGACACCGGACTACAGCAAGGAAAATCTGAAGCTGTACAGAGATACACTGATGGAGACAGTCGCCGAGACATCCGAAGAATTCATGGACAGGTACTTCGGAGGCGGAACATTCTCAGAAGCCGAGATCAGATCGGCGATGAGAAACAACGTTATAGACGGTACTATCGTTCCGATGTGCATGGGCTCAAGCCTGTTGTGCCAGGGAATGTATACGCTGCTTGATGATATAATCAAGTATTTTCCGAGCCCGGAGAACAGACAGTGCGCCGGGATCAATCTTAAGACAAACGAGATATTTCAGGCGGATTATGTCTTCTCGAATCCAAAGAGCGCATTTGTATTTAAGACTATCGTAGATCCTTATATCGGGAAATACTCACTTTTCAAGGTATGCTCCGGCGTATTAAAGACGGGCGACATAATCTATCTCTCGAGGACGGATGAGGAGATAAAGATAGGCAAGATATATGCGATGCAGGGAAATAAGGCAATAGAGATCCCGGAGATACACGCCGGTGACATCGGTGCAGTATCAAAGATTGGAAGCATCATGACCGGTGATACACTTTCAACAAAAGCAGTGACAGTAACGTTTGCTGCGATGGATATCGATCAGCCATACTGTGTGAAGAGATACAAGGTCATCGACAAAACGCAGATCGATAAAGCGACGCAGATACTTCAGAAGATGGCACAGGAAGATCAGACACTCAGGATAGTCAACGATTCGGAGAACAGACAGATGCTTCTTCGCGGAATGGGCGATCTTCAGCTTGAAGTAGTAGTCAGCAAGATGTCAGAAGAGTACAAGATGCCGATCGAATTGTCGAAGCCGAAGGTCGCATACAGAGAAACGATCAAAAAGAATTCTGATGTGGAATACAAATATAAGAAGCAGTCTGGAGGTCATGGTCAGTATGGTCATGTAAAGATGAGATTCTCGCCTTCAGGTGATTTTGACAAACCATACGAGTTCTCGCAGGAAGTCGTAGGCGGTGCAGTTCCTAAGAACTATTTTCCGGCAGTTGAAAAAGGTGTGGCAGAAGGGACTCAGAGAGGACCGCTTGCCGCGTATCCTGTAGTCGGAGTCAAAGCTGTTCTATATGACGGCTCATATCATCCGGTCGATTCCTCGGATATGGCATTCAAGACAGCATCGCTTGGCGCGTTCAAGAAAGGATTCATGGAGGCAGGACCTATCCTGCTTGAGCCTATCGCAAGTCTTAAAGTTAATGTTCCTGATGGAAATACAGGTGATGTAATGGGAGACCTTAATAAGCGAAGAGGACGAGTACTTGGAATGACACCTACTTCCGCAGGATATCAGATGGTCGAAGCCGATATACCGGTATCTTCAATGTATGGATATTGCAACGTACTTCGCTCAATGACAGCAGGAAAAGGAAGCTTCTCATTTGAATTTTCAAGGTACGAGCAGGCACCGGAGGATGTCCAGCAGAAGGAGATCGAAGACCGCGCAGACAAGGTAGCAGCGGAAGCAGATGCAGACGCTTAAGTTCACGAAAGAACATGATTGTTAGCAAGAAAAGGACTTGTGAGTGAATAACCCATGAGTCCTTTTTGGTATTTGCATCAAAAGTTTACCGCAAACGATACTATATGTAGACAAATAACTTGAAATACGGGGCATATGTAGTACAATAGAATAGGCTATGATAATCAGGGAGAAATATGCCCTGATCATTAAGAAACAGCCCGGGGAAATATGATGGCAGAAAGAACAGTAGCCGGAAGATCCTTCAGGACAGAAGGGGATTATCAGGCGGCGCTGCGTGATGAACGCAGGATAGAAAAGATAAAAGAGCAGCTCAACATGGATGATCATGAACAGGTCATCGAATGTAGCGTGGACATACAGAATGGCAGATATCATTTCGAGACGATGGTCGGGAATGATTTTGACGATGAGATGTATGAACTTGCATCGAGATACAGAAAAGACGGGACAGCCCAGAATGGCGCTCATAACGGGAATTCAACTGCTAAGCACAGATCATTTTTTTCAAGGAAAATAAAAGACGACAAGATCTCGCCGCGCGAAAGCAATCATGCTGAGGCAATTGGACTTGATGACTGCGATCCCGAGATGAAAGCTGAGATCATAAAGCAGCTGAAAGCGCAGAATAAGAGACGCAGGATAATACTGATCGCATGCGCATTAGTGGCTGCCTGCTGCTTCGCATATTGGGGAATATATAACATATATGCGGCAAAGAACGGATATGATTACGGAAACCTTGCAAAGATGAGAGGCTCGACACCTGTCGGACAGAACATAACGGTCATCGGAACAGATGAGACAGAAGAGAGCGCACCTCCGCTCCTCGATGATTATAAAAATCTATATCTTAAGAATACAGACATTATCGGATGGCTCAAAATAGCCGATACTAATATTGATTATCCGGTTATGCAGACAGATAATGACACCTATTATCTGACACATGATTTTGATGGAAATGAAGACAAGAACGGCTGCCTTTTCATGGACAGCAAATGTAATCCGATAAAGCCGAGCACGAACCTTATCATTTACGGTCATCACATGAAATCAGGCCGCATGTTCGGGAAGCTTGTAAACTATAAAGATTCAAAATACTACGAGAAACATCCGACGATACAGTTCGATACTATTTACAAAAAAGGGACATATCAGATAATGTATGCCTTTAATTCCAAGGTATACAGCGAAGAAGAGATAACGTTCAAGTATTACCAGTTCATAGATCCGGTATCTGAGCAGGAGTTTAATTCAAACATGCAGGAGATGCAGAAGATGAGCTTATACAGTACGGGCATTACTGCCGTGTATGGTGATGAGCTACTGACGCTTTCCACATGCGATCGTTCAGAGAAGAATGGAAGATTCGTGGTAGTTGCCAAGAAAATCGATTGATCATCCGAAAAATGGGAGAATGAGATGAACAAAAAATCATCCGCTAAGAAAAAGCCTAATCGTAAATTAAGACGTGTAGTCAGAAGGACATTTGCCGGCATACTGATGGTGTCCGCTATTGCTGTTGCCGCGATACCTGCAGGAAAGACACAGGCAGGAACAAGTGTTACGACGAATACGAATAATACGATCGATGATAACAGGGTTGCACCAAAATCATACAGTAGTGTAGTGAGTGATGACAGAACTGGTGGAACGGTTGGAGGCGAAGGAAGTGAAGGTGCAAAAGATTCTTCATGGCAGACTGACGGGACATATTTTACGGATGTAAATGAAACTGCATCTCTTGCAGATCTTCACAATGGAACACAAAAACTTGCCGATCTTGATAAGGCATATGCAACC
>JAGPKJ010000142.1 GCA_018053995.1 Lachnospiraceae bacterium
AACAGCTATTCGCAGAATGTTCTTGAAAAAGTAAGACAGACTCAGGCGGCAGCAGATAAGCTGAATATCGAAGTATCTGCATTCAAGGTCGACTGATCTCGCAGTGTTATTTTAGAAGCATAAAATGTTGAAAGCGGGTCTCCACCGAAAGGCGGGGATCCGCTTTTATATGTCGTATATTACTGATATTAGGATGTGCTGTCTGCTTGGCAGGATGTCAAAAGACGGAGAATGAAAACGGAAAGCCGCATCCTGAAAATAAAATATCGGAAGCGAACGCATCCATTGACAAAATAGTATACTCGTGAGTATTATACTTATAAGTATAATATTTTGGTATTATAATAAGATGTGGTGTCAAAAGTAGCAATTGTGATAAACAGTATATAAGCAGGTGATCATATGATTGGAAGAAAAGAAGAGATGGCGCAGCTTGAAGAACAATGTGCCAGCGGAAAATTCGAATTTACAGTCATGTACGGGCGCAGAAGGGTTGGGAAAACAACTATATTGCAGGAGTTTTCTGTGGCTCATAATGTTATATTTTATTCCGCACAGGAAAAAAATGACAGCATGAACCTTCAAGATTTTTCTAAAACAATTCAGACATACTTTGATCAGGATGGACTGTCTTCTTTTTTATCATGGAAAGATGCACTTGAGTACATATCGTCTAGACTTAAAGCTGAGAGGACAATCCTTATCATTGATGAATTCCCATTTCTGGCGGGACCCAATCCATCAATAAAAAGTCTGTTTCAACATGAGATAGACCATGTATGGAAGAACAAGAACTTGTTCCTGATCCTGTGTGGGTCAAGCGTAAGCTTTATGGTAAATGAAATAATGGGGTACAAAAGTCCTCTTTACGGACGCATAACATCATCAATGGAAGTAAAACCTTTCGATTACTTAGAAAGCGCAGATTTCTTTCCCGCGTATACTTATGAGGATAAGCTGCTCGCCTATGGAATACTTGGTGGAATTCCACGGTACCTTTGCGCTTTTTCTGATAGATATTCCATAAAGAAAAACATTGAAAAGGCGATAATGTCAAACGGAGCTTTTCTTTACGATGAACCGCAGATGCTGTTGAAATCAGAGCTTAGAGAACCAGGGGTATATAACAGCATTTTGGAAGCAATCGCAAGAGGGCGTAATAGGATATCTGAAATCTCGGATACGATTCACGAAGAAAAATCAAAATGTGTGAAGTATATTTCAGCACTTCTTGCAATGCGCCTGATAGAAAAAAAGGTACCATGCGGCGAGGGAGAATCCAGCAGGAAAACTATATATTCACTTACAGACAACTTCTACAGGTTTTGGTATCATTACATTTTTGCAAATAAAAGTTACTATGAGATTGTGGGTCCTAATGCTGCTGCAGCGGATATAATGAAAGACATCTCTGATTTTATGGGACCGGTATTTGAAGACATATGTAAGCAGTATCTGATCATTGCAGCAAAACGAAGAGAACTTCCATTTGTGCCGGCTGTTATCGGCAGATGGTGGGGAAATAATCCGGAGATAAAAGCACAGGATGATATAGATATCCTTGCACTTGATAAGAATAGAGATAATGGTCTTTTCTGTGAATGTAAATACACCAACAGACCTATGCCAATGGAAGAGTATGAAGATCTGATCACTGCGGCAAAGGCGTTTCCTGAGGTGGCAAATAAGTACTTTTTGTTCATCAGCAGGAGTGGATATACAGAACCTGTTCAGAAAAGGGCAGCTCAAGATGGGACAGCGTTGCTGTCGTTAAAGGATCTGTATAAGAAATGATGAAAGCGGGTCTCCACTTAAAAGGCGGGGATCCGCTTTTATATGCCGCATTATCTCACGCTTTTGCAAACTTGCCTGACTGCAGTTCATCATATATCCGGTTCACCGAATCCTCAGAACAATCTGAAATATTGAGATTGTCCATTGCATTGCAGATATCGCCGATTTCATCTTCACTTTCACCAAGAATGCTCGCGATGTTCTCTGACGATTGTCCATTAAGCCGCATATGACAAATACTCTTGATAAGTTGTAGTCTTTCTCCTTTGGCTTTTCCGGCACTCATTCCGGCACTCATTCCGGCACTCATTCCCTCGCTCATTCCAGCAGCTCTTCCTTCTTCCAGCCCGCGTTCGCGCCCTGCGATCATTGCATCATTATAGACACCGATCATATTCAGATACTCCTTTCTGGCATCCGGATCCCGCCGTTCCATAACAACCTTATTGTCGATAAGTTTGATAAGTCCGTCGCCATCCGGTACTTCCTGCTTTGTAATGTAATTAAAGAAAGATACCATTTCCGGCGACTCATGCGACATATCGCCGCTTACATTCAAAAATACTTTCTTCGTTTCTGTCCCAAGATTATAATCCAATTGTTCGTCTACATGATCTCTTATCGTATATCTACAAAGATTCAGGTCAAACGGATCCGCCATGCATATAAAGATGACTATATTATCGCCTAATTGACTGTACGACTGTCCCGGAGATAACGAATCTTCTTCCATTATTCCAAGATAATATCTCGATCTGCTGTAAATATAATTCTGCGGTGTCGTCTGCATCTCGATATCATATTTAGTCTTGCCATCCGATAGATAGACATCTAAACGTATACCCTTTGACTGATTCGTTTGTTTCATTGTCTTTTCAGTCTCGTGATATCTGATGCTTCCAATCTTCACGCCGAGAATACGCTCAAGTACACCCTTGCAGATCTCCGGATCTTCCATGACCTTTTTGAACATAAAATCATCGGAAAATACGAGATCTCCGTATTTCTTATTCAGTTCTTTTACTTCCATAAACCCTACCTCCATTATAAATGAAACAATCTACAGTTACAATATTTGGGAAATCTCTTCACGACCTGACAGGTCATGCTTCCGGCGCGGCTGCGCCATAAATAAGATGTGCTCATGATACCATGTAAAATTAAGATCCGCAATATATCGCAGACAATGAATCAAAGGACGGCATCACATTTAGGGATGTGCGCGATGCGATAGAAGATTGAGCTTGAAACCGCTATACGATGGTGCATTCAAGTAGAGTGTTAAAAAAATCACATTAATCGTTTTCGATGAAAAACCCCCATTCTAAGTCGGCAAATGCAGTAATCTCGTTACCGTTCTCGTAAAACGTTTAAGAAAAAAGTCGAAAAATAAAAGAATTCCACCTCAAAAATTTAGCTAAATGAAGCCACAAAACAATTTTGTGAACAATATTTAAGCAAATGAACGCGTGTCGCAAAAGTAATTAGCAAAATTAAAGAAAAACTTTCGAATAATGCCTTGACAATTGTGCAATATTTGATTATCATAAAATACGTAAACGATTAAGGAACTCAACTCGATGTAAAAAACATACAGCAGAGAGAAGAGGAACCAATCAGACCAGTCTTTTCACAGGAGGTTATGAAAATGAAGAAAAAGGTATTAGCCAGCGTACTTAGCGCAGCAATGCTCGCATCTCTCATGGCAGGATGCGGATCTACAACAGCAGCTACAACAGCTAGTTCTGCAGCACCTAGTTCAGCAGCAGCTTCAACAGTAGCAGCTTCAACAGAGGCTTCTTCAACAGCAGCAGCTTCTACAGCAGCAGCTGATGAAGGCAAAGTCCTTAATATCCAGTGCTGGAATGAGGAATTCAAGAGCCGTGTAACAGATCATTATCCGGGTTATGAGAAGGTTAGTGATACACAGGGCAAGATCGGTGATGTAACAGTTAACTGGATCATCACTCCTACAGATGACAATGCATATCAGAACAACCTGGATTCAATCCTTCCCGGCAATGCTGATGCATCAGCTGATGATAAGGTAGATATCTTCCTTATGGAAGCTGATTACGCACTTAAGTATGTAAACAGTGATACAACAATGAACCTTGCTGATCTTGGAATCACAGATGCAGATCTTGGTGACCAGTTCCAGTATACAAAGGACATTGTTACAGATGAGAGCGGCAACCTTAAGGGTTCTTCATGGCAGGCTTGCTCAGCTGGACTTATCTACAACAGAGCTATCGCAAAAGAAGTTCTTGGTTCAGATGATCCTGATACAGTTCAGGAATCAGTTAAGGATTGGGATACATTCAATGCAACAGCTAAGACCCTGAAAGACAAGGGATACAACATCACATCAACAGTTAATGATACATATCGTGTATATTCAAACAACGTTTCAGCTCCTTGGGTACAGGACGGAGAAGTTGTTCTTGATGACAACATCAAGAAGTGGGTTGATGATTCCAAGGCTCTTGTAGATGCTAAAGAAACTTCAACTGCTGATCTTTGGTCAGATGACTGGAGCAAGGGATTCTTCAATGACGGCAAGGTATTCTGCTACTTTGGACCCGCTTGGCTCATTAATTTCTCAATGCATGCTGATGAAGATGGTTCAGTTGCAAAAGATGGCGGTTGGGGACTTTGCGTAGGACCTCAGAGCTTCTATTGGGGCGGCACATGGATCGCAGCAGCAACAGGAACAGATA
>JAGPKJ010000143.1 GCA_018053995.1 Lachnospiraceae bacterium
ATATAGATTACCCTGCACATAATTCCACATTCCATGAAGCGCGCCAACTCCCCAGATATTCTCTGTGTAAATAAAATATAATGACGCCGATACCCCAAATAGCACAAGATTGATTTCCGGCAGAATTCCTACTCCCGGATTCATGAGATGCAGCGCCGCAAATGCGGCCGAATTGATGACTACTGCAATAACTACAGGATATCTTCTTGAAAATGATGTTATGAAAAAGCCACGGCACAGTGTCTCTTCGCCCATTCCCTGTATACAGAAGCTGAAAAGGAGCATGATCTGCGTCAAAACATTTATGTTATTTGACAAGCCCGTTATCTTCATGCTTCCGGTCACTACGCTTATGAGTAGTGACGCTGAAAGCAACAGGAATCCCATCAGAATTCCTTTCAGATATGACTTCACAATATTATGTCTTATGAAGCCGAAGCTTGACGGCTTTCTTCTCTGCACCAGCATTCCCCATACTATCAGTATAAATAATATCGGAAAAATGATCGCGATATTCTCTACTACCATTGCTGCGCTGCTTGTACTTCCCATAACATAAAATATCGGTCTGTATATCACCTGCACACCGATCAGATTAAAAAGAAAATAACATATGATCAGTAGCATGAACTCAAGCATTTCTACTATCCAGAAAGTATTATTTACCCATTTCTTTGAATCTTTGTATGGCGGCATAAACGCTGGCTTATCTATCCATTTATACAAACCGCCTTGATGCTCTTTTTTCCTTATCTCAGTATTATCTTCCTCACTCACAATAGATTTTCTCCCTTCACACAATGATACAAACATCCATTTCATTTCACCTATGTAATAAACATCATAACATAATTGATACTTTTGACACCTGCATCATCTTACAACATATGCGTAAGATATGGCAAAAAGTCCGCAATCTCCCTGTTCTCAAGAGATTGCAGACTTCTTTAGATTTTACAGTATCTATAGGTGTATGCCTCATTTATACTGTATTTTTACATCCAGCCATGCTGCAGGATCGCCTCGCATCCCGCCATGCACATTGCAAATATGATCATAACACCAGTGAGCACGATTCCTGCGGCATCATATGTAAATCTGACTTTCTTCCGCCTGCTGCCAAGAAGTATCTCTACTCCGAGCATTATGAAGATGCACGGCCATGTGCTTAAAATGAACCTGTAAGAAACTGCCGGCACGAACATGTGGATCAGAAACATTGCGCCAAATGCTATCATTGAAATTCCAAATGTTATCGTACCCACACGGTGTTCTTGCACTCTGCCGCATTCTGCGCTGTTCCCGTCTTTTATACTACCGGCACCTGCCATTTCAACGCTTGCAGGTATCTGGTTGTTTAGCGCCTGGTTGCTTAGTGTCTGGTTGCTTAGTGTCTGGTTGCTTAGTGTCTGGTTGCTTAGTGTCTGGTTGCTTAGTGTCTGGTTGTTTAGCCTCATGCTATCCATTATGCCTGCCTCCCATCTGATGGGGCATTATTTGCGCTATCTGATACATCATAGTTATCGCTATTATCAAGTTCTTTCTTCTTGCCGCGTATCATCCAGATACCAAGTGCTATGATCAGTATCCCGACGATCAGTCTTGGAAGCATATCAACCACCTGATTGATAACGCCCTGATATTCCGCGGGTATATAGTTAACAACCGACCTGTAAGCTCCTTTGATGCACATAAGGGTACCCAGGAAAATAAGAACGGCTGCTTCAATTTTGTAGAATCTATTTCCTGTACTGAATACATCTCCATATTTCGAAGAATCACTAAAGATATAATCATCATGATACACTCTGAATCGTTCATCAGGCATTGATGCAAGATTGTGAACTCTAAAGAAGCTGTAGCACCATATTACCACTGCAAGCATGACAAATATCCCGCTGCCGAGCAGATCCGCCAATCCACACATTATGAAAAATAAGATCATAATGCTCACTCCCATTTTCATGAATCCCATATACATTTCGCCTGCTCCCGGAAGGAGCGAGCACATAAATCTACAAAACCCGTTTTTCTTACTTTTTTCCATATTTTTCACCAAAACCTTTCTCTTATATGTTTCTTAATTATCTGTTTCTTAATTATCTGTTTCTTAAATTATCTGTTCCCAATTACCTGTTTCTTAATTATCTATTTCTTCTATTCTGTTTCATCTTTACTAGTTCATCTTTGCTGATATTCTTGCTTCAATTACGCCTTATCTCTGAAGTCTAAACTGTGCCCTGCGCGCGTTAATCTCGCTGCTTATCTTCTCAGTATATTCATGTGTCTTTTCGTTCTGTTTCTCGATCGTCATCTCCACTCTTGTTGGATCCGTCCACATAGATGTCCCGTTTTCCGCGGGAATCGCTATCAGAAGAAATACCGCGGCTGCAGTTCCAATAGCTATCTTTATGCTGAATGAAAGAAGTTCTCGTTTCTTCTGCGCTGTACGTTTTGATCGAATATCGTCAGTGACGAGTAGTACCTCTTCTTTAAGTCCATGCGGTGCCTTACGCAGCCCTTCACTCTCAACCTTCGAAATGAGTTCAGCAAGTTCTTCATCGCTGAGATATCCGTCATCTTTCATTTTATTTTGAACCTTATTCATCTTTGCTGTACTCCTCTCTATAGATTTCGCGAAGCTGATTTCTGGCTCTGTAGATCTGTGTCTGAATCGTCTTCACATTCGTTGATCGTCTTCTGGCGATCTCATCAGGGCTCATCTCATCTGCAAAAAACAGTGTTGCGACTTCGTTATACGGATCTTTCAATCTGCTGCAGTTGATTCTGAGCCGTTCTCTTGTATCATTTTCCTCTGATTCACGTTCCGGCAAGCCTTCATCTGAATGACCTTCCGGCATCATCTCTTCATCAGCCGGTACTGTCCGTCCGGCTCCCGACCTGATGTAATCGATACATTTATTACTTGCTATCCTGCATATCCAAGCCTTTTCATTTGCCCCATCAAACGATCCAAGCCTCCTGAAAGCGGACAAGTAAGTTTCCTGTGTCAGATCCTGGGAAATAAAATAGTCTTTCGTCATCTTGTAACATATCGAAAACACAAGATTCTGATATTTATCTACAAGTTCTGACAGGTATTCTCTGGAATCTATCTCGTCCACCTCCTTTGCACTTATTCTTATTGCATAGATCAAACATTTTCTTGAATTCACACCTTAATACGCACTCTATCTTATTTCTATGAAAGCCTTCACTCAATATAACGAGCATGCTTTGAAATTATCTTCAGAAAATCAAAAAAAAGATGATATAACCCACAATCTCATTTTTTCTCATGCTTTGTCGGTAATTCCATCTCATCCACAAGTCTTGAAAATAACAAAATTACCTACTAAAGAGTCGAATTGAACTCTTAGTAGGTAATTTCCATTCCTCTCAAGACTCCGTTCGAAATAAAACCCTGCAATCTTTGGAAATATTACCGACAGAGTACTCATTCGTAACACTCTGAAGGTAATATCGCTAAATCGTCAGTATCCACAAACTCACAAATTCGGGTTTCATACCTACTAAAGTAATTAGAAATTGTAATTGTAGGTAAAAGCTTCATTCCGCGCTCTTTAGCGATGCGATCATGTCAATCTGTTTAAGTTTGAAGTACATTACCAAATTGACGATGACTGCGAAAGCAACAGTAAACAGGGTGCTATAGATATAGCTTCGCAGCTCTATGATACGCCCGAACATACAAGTATCTATCTCAACTGTCTGTATTATAAATGTATGCAGGATCTTGCCTAAAAAGCATCCTGCCACGCACCCTGCGAGAGTGAGCCATATATTTTCGCGATATATGTACACCGCGACTTCATTATTATAGAAGCCGAGAACCTTGAGAGTTGCAAGTTCGCGTTGTCTTTCATTGATATTGATATTGTTAAGGTTATAGATGACAACGAATGCGAGCATGCCTGCTGCCACAACAAGAACGACGATAACTGCGTCGAGTGCTGAGAGCATGTTGTCCAGCTGGCTCTTTGTCGCGGATGCATATGTGACATGCAGCACTCCATCTATTCCAAGCGTTTTCTTTCCAACTGCCTTATATGCGTTTTCTTCGGTTGATGATGTCTTATATACGACGGCATTATCTTCGGGTTCCTCACCAAATGTATCTTTATAGCATTCTCTGCTCATATAGACATAGTGATACAGATAATTCTCTGTTATTGCCGCTACCTTTACATCATATTCTTTCTTATCAATAACGATGGTCAGCGTATCTCCTGCTTTCAACCCTGTCATATCTGCAAGTTTTTCCGTAATTACTGCGCCATCCGTTGTCGTGCTTTCTGTTATCGTGTCATCTGCTGCAGTGCCATCTGCTGTCGTGCTGTCTGTTATCGCGCCATCCGCTATCTTGCCATCTGCTGTCGCACTATCTGCTGTCTTGCTACTGACATTCGAGCCGCTGTCTTCCTTCTCGTTTTTATCTGATTCATGTCCTGACGTTGTCAGGTTGTCACTCAGCGATATCGGTGTATGCCCT
>JAGPKJ010000144.1 GCA_018053995.1 Lachnospiraceae bacterium
GCTTTGGCAAATGAGATAGCATCCACGTTATAGCATGTCTTGCCGTCCCTGACTTCCGGAAGTCCCGCATTAGGACTTACGATGACCGGAACAGAGCTTGCTGCCGTGATCCGTTTCACGATCGAAAGCATGTCCGCAGGTCCTAGTGAACAGTTAAGCCCGAGCGCATCTACTCCCAGTCCTTCGAGCATTGATACAACCGCTTCCGGACCTGATCCCGTAAGCAGCTTTCCTGTAGAATCATAAGCTGTTGTGGCAAATACAGGAAGCGGCGAATTCTCCTTTGCCGCAAGCACCGCGGCTTTCAGTTCGTAAGAATCGTTCATCGTCTCAATGAGGATGAAATCAGCTCCCGCCTCAGTGCCATACTTTATCTGCTGCGCAAATATTGATACAGCTTCTTCAAAATCAAGATCTCCTAGCGGCTTTAGCAGTCTCCCGGTAGGACCTACATCAAGACCGACATATTTTCCGTGCTCAGGTCTCACGCTTATATTTCTATCTCTGACTTCTGATCCTTCAGAAGCATCACATCTGCCACCTGCACTTTCGCAGTTGTTCTCGTCTTCCCATCTTGATATTGCCGCCTTCGCATTCTGCACTGCAAGAGTTATATATTTTTTCAAGACTTGCGCATCAGCAAATTTCAGGCTGTTGGCGCCAAACGAATTCGTCGTCAGGTAATCCGCGCCCGCGCACAGATATTTATAATGCACATCCTGTATTATATCCGCATGTATCTCATTCCACGTCTCAGGCAGTTCACCGGGCTTCAGTCCACTGTCCTGAAGCATCGTTCCCATGCCGCCATCCGCAAATAGAAAGCCTTTTTTCACATCTTCAAGTATTCCCATATCGTCTCCGCCTATCTACCACTTATATTTCTGCTTATATCATAATGTGGGTATCATATCTTTTCGTATCCAATGATCGCTGTGACTGATTTGCTCGGCATCATCATGTACTGCTGCGTAAGGGTGATCCCGATCTTTGATGTACACTGAAGTTCATCGATTATATACCTTTGATTTGTTATGGAAAGATCTCCATATCCCGGAGAAAAACGCCAATGACCTTTGTACCCTTCCGCCGCCATCATTTCATCTATCCGCCGGTTCAGATCATTGCAGTAATTCTCGACATCCGCCGCGCCCGCTGCCTGGTAAAATGCAAGCTTCACCGGTGAGAGAAGTTCCGCTCTTCTTATCAGCCTGTCAACGCCGCTGCCTACAGTCGCGGCAAAAATAACAGCCTCACTGCATCCGGCGAGATTCTTCGCCAAATCGTGCGACTGTGTTTTAAAAAAGCTGAAGTTTATGACATCAGTGTCATTTATTTCAATTGGGACACGTACATAACAAGACCTAAATCCGGAAACCTCAAAAACATCTCCGATGCATTCTCTCATCATGCTCTCAGCTTCATCGGTGATCTCTGTCTTCCGGACAGCTCCAAGATATCTCTTGACCTCTTTTTCCGGAATGACGTATTTTTCTTTTATTTTCGGATCATTTATCTGTTCTACAGTTATCTGCATCCTATACCATTCTCTATTATGTTGATGTTTATTACTGTTTGCTTACTTCTTACTTGCTGCCTGTCCGCTTGCTGCGTGCCGGATAGTTGATATATCCCTGCAGCCATATCTGCCCTTTGAATCTGCGTCCGGCCTGCGGATCACCATAAAGATCCTCATCATTTATGCAAAGATCAAATTCTATATCGTTGCATGTCAGCTTCATAACATATTGTTTCTCGCCTGTCATACTGTTGCTGACGTGTGCAACATGAAGTATCTCTGCCATTATCATGTACTGATCGCACTCGACACCGTACGGCATAAAATATGTGTCGACAAGGCTGAGCACATCGTCATCGCGTAATCTGTTAGAGATTATGTTGTATGTATCCATATCGCCAAGCGTCAGAAGTTCCATAGCATCTTCGTCGCCTGTTCGCGCGGCTTCAACCAAATGCTGTCTTTTTGATACGGCCTTTTCATATTGCCTGACCTGGGTAGGATTCTTATCCAGCGGAAGATAGATCTTTCCCTCTGTTGAAAGAGCACTCAGTGAAAGCGAGGTTCCTTTTATCGGCAGAAGATCAGAATTCTTGACCCTGACATACGATGCAGCATCCTGAAGATAAAATATCATCGTGACTCCGACTCTCGTATCGTCACAGACCCCGGCATATGATTCCTTCTCCGCGTGACGTTCCACCGAAATATCATCATATGATGACACTTCTGTACCTCTCACATAAGGATACATATAGTCGTAATAGAACTGTCCGTTATCATCTATTTCTCCGCAGACACAGATCCCGACACCTTTTGCGTATTCTTTTTCGTACTGCGCAAGCATCGTTCCGCCGTTTGTTGTCATTACCCTGCGTGTCGGCGATTTGATGCAGTCATCGATTATCTTCTGCGCGTCTTTTTTATTTTCAATGCCGCTGAATCCCACAGCACGCATGTATTTATGCAAATATATATCCTCCAGTTACTTACATACTTTGATGCTGCATGTCATAATGTCGTTCTGCTTTCATGCAAGCACTATAAATGTAGCTTGCAGCCGCAAATAAATGACTTTTGACACTTACATCATCTGATAACATCCTTGCCGCCCATATAAGGACGAAGGACTTCAGGAATAGTAACGCTTCCATCCGCCTGAAGGTGATTCTCAAGAAATGCGATGAGCATACGGGGCGGTGCTACGACTGTATTGTTGAGCGTATTGGCAAAATACTTGTTTCCATCGCTTCCCTTTACTCTGATACGAAGACGGCGTGCCTGCGCATCTCCAAGGTTAGAGCAGCTTCCTACTTCAAAATACTTCTTCTGTCTCGGTGACCATGCTTCGACATCGCATGACTTCACCTTAAGATCTGCAAGATCTCCTGAGCAACACTCAAGTGTACGAACCGGGATATCCATTGAACGGAAGAGTTCAACAGTATATGACCAAAGTTTATCGTACCATTCGTTTGCATCTTCTGGTTTGCAGACAACGATCATTTCCTGTTTCTCAAACTGATGGATACGGTAAACGCCTCGTTCCTCGATTCCGTGAGCGCCCTTTTCTTTTCTGAAGCAAGGTGAATAGCTTGTGTATGTGATCGGAAGCTGGTCTTCTTTTACTGTCTGGTCGATGAACTTGCCGATCATCGAATGCTCTGATGTTCCGATAAGATAAAGGTCTTCGCCTTCTATCTTGTACATCATCGCATCCATCTCTGCGAAGCTCATTACACCTTCTACTACTGCTTTGTGGATCATATAAGGCGGAATACAGTATGTGAATCCTTTATTTATCATGAAATCTCTTGCATATGAAAGGACTGCGGAATGAAGTCTTGCGATATCTCCCATAAGATAATAGAAGCCATTGCCTGCCACTCTCCCGGCTGCATCCATATCGATTCCATGAAGTTTTTCCATGATATCTGTATGATATGGTATCTCGTAATCCGGGACTACCGGATCGCCATATCTCTTTATCTCTACATTTTCAGTATCGTTCTTGCCTATCGGTACTGACGGATCGATGATATTCGGTATTACCATCATATCCTTCTTGACCTTCTCTGAATACTCGGCACATTCCTTATCAAGCTCTTCAAGCTTTACTGCATTTGCAGCTACCTGAGCTTTTAAGCTTTCGGCTTCTTCCTTCTTGCCCTGAGCCATCAGCGCGCCGATCTCTTTTGATATCTTATTTTTCTGTGAACGGATATCATCAGCTTCCTTCTGCGCAGCTCTGCTCTTTTCATCATATTCTATTACTTCATCTACAAGCGGCAGCTTTTCATCCTGAAACTTCTTCTTTATATTTTCCTTTACCGCATCCGGATTCTCTCTCAAAAATTTAATGTCTATCATGATTTTCCTCTCCCTGCTCTTTTATAATATTTTATTTCCCAAACTCATTCACAAAACACATTTCATAAACCACTGTCAAAGTTCAGTCTCAAGACTCATTGTTGCAGTTCAATCTCAAGACTTACTGTCACAGTTAACTATCAAGACACATTGATACCGCTCAAATCTCAAGACTTACTGTCTGAATTCAAAATTAAAAATTCTCTGCGTCTTCTATAAACAGTGTGTGTATTTTCAGCATATCTTTAATGTTGAATCCCGCGACTTCTTTACCGTCCTTATCTCTTATTATCCTGATAACCGGACGATCCGGGAACTTCAGGTTCTGATGAAGGACGATTGCCTCTTCTCCTTCGTTAGTCCTTACCACTGTGCCGACAGGATATACTGCGGTAAATGCAAGGAGGTTTTCTACTATCTGAGAATCAAACTTGACTCCGCTGTAGACCTTCATATATTCTACGGCTTCATAGACTTTTGTAGGCTTACATGCTATGCCGCTTATCAATTCGTCGAATTCGTCACACACC
>JAGPKJ010000145.1 GCA_018053995.1 Lachnospiraceae bacterium
GATGCCGGCGGTCTGATGATCATCGGAACTGAACGCCATGAATCAAGACGTATAGACAATCAGCTGCGTGGACGTTCAGGACGTCAGGGAGATCCGGGTGAATCAAGGTTTTACATTTCCCTGGAAGACGATCTTATGCGTCTGTTCGGATCAGAACGTATGATATCGATGTTCAATGCGCTGGGTATTCCTGAAGGGCAGGAGATAACGCATAAGGCGCTCTCAAAGGCTATCGAGACTGCGCAGAAGAAGATCGAGGATAACAACTTCGCTATACGTAAAAACCTGCTTGAATATGATCAGGTCATGAATGAACAGCGTGAGATAATATATGGTGAACGCCGCAGAGTCTTAAGCGGAGAGAGCATGCGCGATGTTATCTACAAGATGATTCAGGATATAGCTGAGAATGCGGTTGCTACGAGCATCGGCGATGACACTGATCCGGATGAATGGAATTATAAGGAACTCAATGAACTTATTCTTCCGACGATCCCGATTCAGCCTGTCTCAAAGGAACGTGTAAATAAGTTCAAGAAGAATAGCCTTCAGCAGCAGCTTAAAGAAGAATCAGTGAAGCTTTACGAGAGCAAGGAGACAGAGTTCCCTGAGCCCGAGCAGCTTCGTGAGATAGAGCGTGTAATTCTTCTTAAGGTAATAGACCGTCACTGGATGGATCATATCGATGATATGGATCAGCTGCGTCAGAGCGCAGGTCTTCAGGCTTATGGACAGAGAGATCCGCTTGTCGAGTACAAGATGGACGGCTATGAGATGTTCGATGAGATGACGAAAGCCATCCAGGAAGAGACAGTACGTCTCCTGTTCCATGTTCATGTTGAAGAGAAAGTTGAGCGTGAGCAGGTTGCCAAGGTAACCGGGACAAATAAAGATGAATCAGCGCCCAAGACCATAAAGCGTAAGAGCGCAAAGGTTTATCCAAATGATCCATGTCCGTGTGGCAGCGGCAAGAAATACAAGAACTGCTGCGGAAGAAACGCGTGAAGAAAGTGCTGTAGAGACGCATTATAGCGTATGATACAGATTTTCGATGATATGCATAAACATGATATGTATGAATTAATATGCGTAAACATGATATGTGTAAAATGATACAGAATTGAGTGATACAGATGTACGTGGTCACCAACGTGACCGCGGCGGGAAATAAGATGTACCGCAGGATGTTTTTTACAGGCTTGCCGTCACAGCATGTCTGCTATAGAAAGAGGGTGACGTTATTGGTTGAGTTAGACAACATGAAGAGCGAACTTCAGACTTACAAAAATCCATTAGCGGAAGTGAGGGATTCACTTTGACCTCGCTAATAAACAAAAGCGGATCGAAGAATTAGACAGAGAAATGCAGGAGCCGTCTTTCTGGTCAAATCCGGAAGAGGCAAATAAAAAGACCAAGGAATCAAAGGATCTCAAGAGAATCATTGAGACAGCAGATCATTTGAAGCAGCAATATGATGATCTACTTGATCTGATCGATATGGGAAATGAAGAGAATGATCCTGAGGTCGTGGAAGACATTACAACAGAGTTTGAGGAATTCAAAGAGACATTCGAAGATATGAGGATCAGCAATCTTCTTACCGGAGAGTATGATGAGAACAATGCCATACTTCGTCTGAGCGCGGGAGCCGGCGGCACAGAAAGCTGCGACTGGTGCTCAATGCTCTATCGTATGTACACAAGATGGGCAGACAAGAAAGGCTTTACGGTCGAAGTACTTGATCAGCTTGACGGTGATGAAGCCGGGATCAAATATGTTGAATTCCAGATAAACGGAACAAATGCGTTCGGGTATCTGAAATCCGAGAAGGGTGTTCACCGTCTTGTAAGACTTTCACCGTACAATGCGCAGAACAAGCGAGAGACTTCATTTGTCTCACTAGATGTAATGCCAGAGCTTGATGAGGATGTCGATATTGAGGTCAGACCTGAGGATATCAGGGTAGATACGTACCGAAGCAGCGGCGCCGGCGGACAGCATATCAACAAGACATCATCAGCTATCCGTATCACGCATTTCCCTACGGGAATAGTCGTAACATGCCAGAATGAACGAAGCCAGTTCCAGAATAAGGACAAGGCTATGCAGGTATTGAAATCGAAACTGTATATGCTGCAGCTGGAACTTAATGCTGATAAGCTTTCGGATATTCGTGGTGAAGTAAAGGATAATGCGTGGGGAAGTCAGATAAGATCGTATGTGCTACAGCCTTATACGATGGTAAAGGATCTTCGTACCGGACAGCAGTCAGGCAATGCGTCTGCGGTTCTTGACGGTGATCTTGATCCATTTATCAATGCTTATCTTAAGTGGCTGAGTCTTGGATGCCCTGATAAACATACACAGAATAGCGATGACTGAGCAAATAGGGAAGTAAAGATATTAATGATCGTAGGTATCAAAAATATTCGCAGTGCTGTTATGCTGCAGATGATGTGCTACGGTTTTGCATCACATCCATAAAGAATTCGGTCTGGGCAGAGGTGATATATGGCTCGATCCATAAGAAACCGATGCCGAATGAAAGGATTCCGAGAAGGATAAGGGGAATGAAGCTGACGTTCATATAGAAGAAACGTCCTTTGTTCCCTTTCATTTTCCTGCGACTAGTTTTTAGAAGCTGTTTCACTGTATACTGAGGAAAATCGTACATAAGATAAAATGCCTGTGAGTACGTGAGAGACAGCATAACAATGACGACTATCGCTACACATGTGAAGGCTGAGAAAGCAATAATGTATCCGGTTCCCATGCCGGTTTTCCATAATGCATAGAAGACAGCCGCGGGAATCGCGGGAAGAGCGGTGATGATCATCAGGAAAAGCTCGATAAGTATGGCTTTTTCCGGGTGAAACTTGAAGCCATGGAAAACATCGTTGATGACGACAGGTCTGCCACAACTGACATTAAGATACATATAGATCTGTCCTGAGACAAATATTGAAGAGAAAAGTGACAAGAGGATCATTATCAGGTAATAGATCACAATCTGTGAAATTGACGAAAATCCACACAGCTCAGTAACTGCGAAGCTTATGACCGAGGTTAATACTTCAACTATAAGAAATGCCCCGATGAGTATCGAATACTTTCCGAGGAGCTTTTGTCTTGCGGAAGCCTTGAGCTCGGCTGAAGAACTTTTAGTTTGCATTATAGAATCACCATTATCCTTTTATTTTACACAGCAGCGCTGAAATTCATTCCAAGAAGCTGGTTGGCTGCATCGGAAGACTTTCTGGACTGTTGATAAGGATTACTTTCGTTAGGATATTTTATCTGCGTAGTAGTTGTACCGCCTGATACATAGGTACGTCCGCATTCAGGACAGATTGCGGTGTGAATCGCGACACTTGCCTGTACGACCTCACCGTTTCCTTCCCTTGCCTTATTATATGCGTTGGAAACATGCTCGCCTTCGTGAGCGCTTACTTCTGAATATGCGGAAGCAGGGTCGATGTGCTGGGCAGATTTGAATGAAACGTTACTTTCATTTGAACCGTCCTGATATTTTCTGTTTTTACATGTCTGGCATTCTGATGGAGACGACTTCCGCCCCGGCTGTTTGATTTCGGATTGACCGGGATTGACAACTGTCTTTCCATCAGAGGATGCCTTTGATGTGCTGTCAGCGGTCTGAGTGCTTGCGGCAGCACTTGCACTATTGCTTGATGCAGCTGCTGTATTCGCAGAACTGCTTGCTGAAGCTGAGCCAGTGCTCGTATTTGCCGAAAGCGCACTGACAGAACCTGTATTTGCAGAACTGCCATACAGATATGGATCGTAATATATGCTATTGCCTATTCCTGCTATTCCTAACATATCTCACCTCCATCTGCCTTACAGATATCAGCCCAACTTTTTGCTAATTCAACATTTTAAGCGATTCATAGCATTATAGTAAAACAACTACTTTTGATAATCACATCTTATATATGTTATAAATGATCTACTCACTCATTTGTTCCGTCAGTAGTAGGTGTCTTTCCGGATTCTATGCCTTCCATGAGCTCATCAAATGACTGCCCGTATACCTGCTCTGAAATACGGTTCAGTTCATCATGCACCTGTGGATTAGTGAATACGATAGTAAAGCAGGTGACGATGAGAGCGGTGTTCATGATCAGTCCTATCACTGCGAGCCTTATGGCAGAAGCAGCTTTACGCGCCATCTTCGCGGCATTTCCGCGGGACAATATCGCAAAGACGATGCTGAGTGCGCCAAATATGTACGGAAGATACACAGTGCAGAGTATTGTTGTTGCTATTGAGAGAGTGCCGCAAATATATGAGGCATTTATAAAACCTGCACCGGGCATCGGATAGCTGTTATATCCACCGAACTGACCATTTGAATTCTGGTTCCAG
>JAGPKJ010000046.1 GCA_018053995.1 Lachnospiraceae bacterium
CCTCAAATGAAACTGTAAATGAATTCTTAAATCTTGTCTTTTGGATATTCATGTAATTCTCTGCATGCTGCAATTCATCCGCGATCGGGATAATGGTTTTCCCGCGGCTAAGACTTATTCTGAAAAGACTTGCGAGCTGTGTGATCATGAACACCGCTTCCTTGTATTTCTCCCCTTCGATCATCCATACGATAGAATCAAGAGTATTATATAGAAAATGAGGATTTATCTGTGACTGCAGAACATCCAGTTCAGCTTTTCTTTTTTCTTCCTGCTTCTGAACTACATCCTTCATCAGTTGCCTGTTTCTATCAAAACTTTGCTGCAGTGTATTTCCGAGATGTCTGACTTCGCTCGATCCTCCTATATACAGCCTGCTGCCCTCATCGCCTTCCTCCATGTTCTTGACCGAATCATTCAGCGCGATTATCGGATACGCAACTCTATTTGATATAAGACGGTTCATCACAAGGATGATAAGAAAAGCCAGAGAAACAAGCATGATCACAAAGTACTTCATGCTTATCATACCCATTCTGAACGATTCGACAGGAATGACACTTATGAGTTTCCATCCCGTATAACTTACCGTATCGACTACAACTATCCTCTTCTTACCTTCGAATCTCTCCTCGTGACTACCATCTTCATATTTCACGTCTTCAAGATTATTCTCTTTATACATTCCTGACGCGATCTGCATCTGTCTCGGATGATATATGATCCTGCCTGTATCATCACAAAGATATACATACTGCTCCGAACTGACATCGTTGACATTCTCAAGCATCCGCCTTATCGTATCGTAATTCATGTCTACCAGGAGCACACCAAGGCTATTACGCCCGTTATCTGTGAGTTCAACGGCACTGCTTAGCGATATTACCCAGTAATACCTGTACGTTGGATCATCAAACAGATTTTGAACGTGCGGCGTCGAAAAATGAAGGTTCTCGATCTGATCCTGCGCCTCCACAAACCACTCCTGATCTTTGATATCGTTATTCTTTCGTTCTATCGACACTGGCGTCGCTGATATAAGCTTGCCCTCCGATGAGTACAGCGCACAACTTACAAGATCATCTTTATTTGCTTCATACAGTACATTCATCTCGTTATCGATCGTATCATCAGCAAGATCTTTATCTTTGATCACGTCATATGACATTGTGTCGGATATTCTGCGCATATTACGTAAGTAATCCTCAAGATTGACCGATGTCTGGTCAAGCAGCTGACGTGTACTTGTTATTGTCATATCCTCTGTTCTGTTTGCAAATCTCTGATACAATATGACTGCAAGAAACAGCATTCCAAGAACAGCAACGATCGTAAACGGTATCAGTATGATCATGCTTATATTCTTGTCTGTATGCTTTCCGATATCCTTGATCTTTTTTGCAAACAGGTCTTTTTTCAAGCTTTTTCTCCATCCTGCTTAAGGTTGTATTTTGATGGTGACATGCCAAATCTTTTCTTGAAAACATAACTGAAATAATTGGGATCCGAAAATCCGACCATTCCTGCTATTACATATGTCTTTTCATTATTTTCAGTGATAAGCCTTGCCGCCGCATTCATTCTGTATTCTGTAACATAACCCACAAATGTCTTTCCTGTCTCTTTTTTGAATACGGTCGAAAAATATGCGGAACTCACACCAAGATATGAACAGATTGAATCAATTGAAAGATCCGCTTCTGAATAATGATCGTGTATATACTCTATCGCATTTGTCACAAACGATCTCGTTGTTTCTGTTCTCATAGATCTGACCTGTCTTTGCATTTCCGAGCACACGGATCTAAGCCACAACGTCACCTCTGATGGCTCCATCTGTATCACTTTTGTGATAATATCATTGTCCTTTCCAAAGCTCTCCTCCAGGTTAACGTGATTATTTCCTGAAAACCTGTAAAGCTCGCTTATAAGCTCAGTCACTGATGCTTTATGCTCAATCATTGATGACTGCGTCCTCACTATAGTCTTTACGTATTCTCTTATCGCATTATCAAGTCCGTCTTCATCATCAATACGAATCTCACGGAATATCTCGTGAAGCTCATTCTCGCCGTCATCAGAGAACCTTGCCGATTCCTGCGGGACGATCTCCGCAATATTGATCGCACGCCTCGTTCCATACAGTGCTCTATACGAGACTGCTTCCCTTGCTCCGTTGTACGATGCCGGAAAATCAGAGGGATCATTACATACTTTCCCAACCCCTACCGTCACATTTGCCTTGCAGACATTGCCCGCAAGCATGCAAAACTTGTTGAACTCATCCGTGATCTCAGTAGTCTTGTCCTCGCTGTCTATCTGAAGTATCACCGCTGTGTTGCTTTGATATGAAAAGAATCTGGCATCCCATCTATCACCAAATCTCTCTTGGGCATATCTTCTTACAGCGACACTCTTAAGCATTGGATTCATGCCGTCAGGATTGTCTTCCTGGCTTGTATGGATCACTGCTATCTCATAGAGCGGACCGTGAAAATCCACCTGATAATCTTTTGCATATCTCTGTATCTTATTTTTCTCAAGCCGTCCTTCAATAAGGCTCGAGAAGAAATCCTCCTGAAGCAGTGGAAGACTTTCAAGATAATACGATGTAAGTTTCTCGACATTCTGCTTCTCGTCTGTCTCTTTATCAAGAGTATTATGTATCCTGGTAAACACATTTTGAAGTTCGAGGGCATCTACGGGTTTGAGGATATATTCCTCTGCTTCAAGACGAATAGCCTCTTTCGCATATTCGAATTCGTCAAATCCCGAAAATATGATAATCTTTGCTCCGGGATTCAACTGCTTTATCTGTCTTCCAAGTTCAAGACCATCCATATATGGCATCTTGATATCTGTCATGATGACATCTGGCATGTTGTTTTCTGCCATTTCGAGCGCTTCAAAACCATTGTGGGCATATGTGGGGATTTCGAATCCCATCTTGTCCCAGTCCAGCTTATGAAGTATCGCCTGTGCGACATCTTCTTCATCATCAACGAGCATTACTGAATATACATTTCCCATGTGACCCCTTATCTCCAATATATCCTTTAGTTTTGAGAGAACACTAATATTTTTTATTATATCAAATCTGAACTGCTATAGATAAAAATACTCTATTTCACTACATGCTGTTTTTCGTATCTCATCTATTTTCATTATAACCGAAAAGACCCCGGATCCCTCGCGGCATCCGGAGCCATTCTGCTTCTTTTATTTGCCAGAAAAGCTTTTGATCATTTCTTGGCAACATACTTTCTGATATCAAGTGATATAGCTACGAAGATTACGATACCGATCGCTATATACTGCGCATTCGCATTGACTCCGAGATACTGCAGTGCAGCTTTAAGGAGTTCAAATACTGCGACACCGATAATTGCACTCGATACTTTACCACGTCCGCCTGTTACGGATACACCGCCGATCGTGCAGGCTGCGATAGCTTCCATTTCATAGCCATATCCAAGGTTAACGGATGCGCCGCCGGCTTTTGCTCCAAGCATGAATCCTGCAAGTCCGTACATCATGGCTGCCTTCATATAGATAAGTATCATCGTCTTTTTTACCGGAACACCAGCGACTTCAGCCGCCTGTGGATTGCCGCCGATAGCATACATATATTTACCATGACGTGTCATGTTGAATATAAACCAGGTGATGATCGCTACCACAACTGCTATCCACACCAGATAACTTATACCAAGAAAACTCCCTGTAGCTATATCTGTATATGATGTGATATATCCGCCAAGGGGTGTAGCTCCTGTATAGATAAGTGCGATACCATATACTATCTCCATCATTGCCAGTGTCGCGATGAATGGCGGTACACTTAAGTATGCGATGAAAAATCCTGATATAGCTCCAAATGCGCCTGTGATCATCATTACGATCACGAGTGCAAGAAACACATTGAGCGGCTTCATATTTGGAAAGAACTTATTTGAATAATCCATCTTCTGAAGCAGCGTTCCTGCGATACATGCTGCAAGACCTATCATACGTCCGGCTGACAGGTCGCATCCTGCTGTGATAACGCATCCCGCGATACCAAGTGCTATCACAAGTCGTGAGCTCATGTTCATCAGTATGTTCAAGAGGTTATTGGTTGACAGGAAATTTGAAGATGTGATTCCTGTGTATATGACCAAAATGAACATTACGATGATAACTCCGTTGTTTATTAGAAAATCCCTGATCTTCTGCTGTTTTGTTTTTACCATAACACCCTCCATATCCGGATTCTCTTCCGGTATCCAGAATTTTTATATTCAGAACTTTGTTGCAAATGAAAGAACATTTTCCTGAGTCATCTCTGTCTCTTCTTTTATCTCACCGGTGAGTTTTCCGTTACACATGATATATATTCTGTCTGACATTCCGAGAAGTTCTGCCATTTCTGAAGATATCATGATGATCGACTTTCCCTGTTTCGCAAGATTGATCATTATCTCGTATATCTCGTGCTTTGCTCCGACATCGATACCTCTTGTCGGCTCATCCATTATCAGGATATCAGGATCATTTGCGAGCCATCTTGATACGATGACCTTCTGCTGATTTCCTCCTGACAGATTTGATATGTGTTCCTGCATGCTTGGTGTCTTGATACTTAACTGCTTGATACTCTCGTCAACTACCTGATTGATCTTTTTATGATCAAGAATAAATCCGCTTTTCAGATATTTATTGTAAACAGTTATTCCGACGTTATCTTTAATGCTCAGACATCCTAAGATACCATTGCCACGTCTATCCTCGGTTATCATTCCTATTCCCGCATCCATCGCGTCAGCAGGCTTTTTGATATTGACTTTCTTGCCGTGAATATATATCTCTCCCGATGCAATATGTCTTATTCCGAAGATACCTTCCATCAGTTCGGTTCTCTGTGCTCCTACAAGTCCGCCGAATCCTAGGATCTCTCCTTTTCTGAGCTTAAATGAAACATCTCTGAATGATTTCTCATGAATTGATGTAAGTCCCTTGACCTCCATTACGACCTCTCCGGCTGAGTTTACCTTATCCGGATAGATATTCGTAAGTTCACGACCGACCATCTTTGCGATGATCTGATCCGTTGAAAGATCTGCTGCCGGCCAGGTTCCTATATAGGTGCCGTCTCGCATTATCGTTACATCATCGGCGATACGTTTGATCTCATCCATCTTATGTGAGATGTAGATCATTGATACACCCTTTTTCTTAAGCATATCCATTATCCGAAATAGTGCTTCAACTTCGTTATCCGAAATCGATGACGTAGGTTCATCAAATATGATCACACTTGCATTATGTGAAACTGCCTTTGCGATCTCGACCGACTGCATCTGTCCCACTGATAATGTTCCAAGCTGGGCTTTCGGATCAAAGTCCATGTTAACTTCTTTAAGCCATTTCGCTGTCTCTTCATACATTGTCTTGTGATCTATCACCTGCAACGGACCATATTTCTTGACTGGAAATCTCCCAAGATACATATTTTCCGCTACACTTCTTGCAAGAACGGGCTGAAGTTCCTGATGAACCATCGCTATTCCCTGTTTCATAGCTTCATCCGGACTGTCTATCTCTATCTTTTTTCCGTCTAATATAATCTCTCCGGCATCCATTTTATAGATACCAAAAAGGCACTTCATAAGTGTTGATTTACCAGCACCATTCTCTCCCATGAGAGCATGTATTGTTCCGGGACGAACGGCAAGCTGAACGTTATCAAGCGCTTTGACACCCGGAAACGACTTTGATACGCCCCTAAGTTCCAGTTTATACTCTGATGCCATAAGCCAAAGTCCCTCCAATTATTTTCATTAATTCTTCAAGTTTTACGATGTTCCCTGCTTTTTCTACAAAATCGGCGGTGCCGGTTCACACCTGCACCGCCTTCAAAAATCACATCTGATTATTTGACACTATCAAGGATCTGCTGTGCATTATCTGATGTTACCTTTACATAATCGCATCCGATATAATGCTCATTTGTCTTGCCGCCTACATAGTTGATAGCTGCATCAGCTGCGCCATGTGACTGTGCAAAGTGATCATTGAATACTGTTCCTGTCATAGTTCCTGCGATAACATCTTCAAGAGCTTCTGAAAGGGCATCAACACCTACAAGATAGATGTCTTTATTCACTGTACGTCCAGCTGCCTGGATTGACTGAAGTGCACCAAGTGCCATTGCATCGTTGTTGCAGAATACAACTTCTACATCATTACCATACTGACTGAGTGCATTAGCAACGAGCTGCTGAGCTGTAGCCTGATCCCAGTTGCCAACTTCATCATCGAGCTTGTTAACCTCGAGTCCCTTGTCTGTAAGAGCCTTGACTGAATACTCTGTACGATACTGAGCATCTACGTTCTCAGGATCTCCTTCGATCATGACATAATCAACTTTGCCATTCTTGTTCATGTCAAGCTTGTCGATTCCAAGATCTGCGATCATCTCGCCCTGGAATGTTCCTGACTGACGGGCATCGCAACCAACGTAGCATACGTTCCAGTTGTTGTCTTCCCATCTCTGCTCTTCATCCTTATCAGGTTCACGGTTGATATATACAAGCGGAATGTTTGCTTTAACGACCATGTCAGTGATAGTTGCTGCTGAAGATGAGTTAACCGGATTGATTATCAGAACGTCTACACCTGATGTGATGAAGTTCTGAATCTGGTTTGTCTGTGTAGCCTGATCATTAGCGCCATCAACGATATTGATGTTCTCTTTCTTGAATCCCTTTGACTCAAGATAGCTCTCAAGCTCGTTGCGGAACAGTGTCATAAAGTTATCAGAGAACTGATAGATGCAGACACCGACTTTCTTATCGGCAAGATCTCCGTCAGTAGCTGCTGCTGTAGATGCTGCTGTTGCTGCTGCAGATGATCCGGCTGCTGTTGACTCAACTGCCGCAGATGATGCTGCAGGTGCTGCAGATGATGCTGTTGTTGCTGCTGTGCTTCCGCATCCTGCAAGTAATGAGATCGACATTGCCGCTGCTGTGAGTAGACAAACTAACTTCTTTTTCATAACATGTACCCCCTTGAAATTGTTGTTGTGCGGTTCACTGTCCATATCGCCTGACGATCGCCGCGTTCATCTTTACAATCAGGATTATATCAATGCCCTATTATCAAAAACATAGAAAATTCTTCTGTCAATCATGAAAATTCTTCTGTTTTTTTGTGCGCATTGTACTTCATTTTTTATTTTGTCCGCATTTTAATGTACATTCTGCCATATCATTCGATGACGGAGGATTCTATAATCGTCTATATGTACGTAAGCTACTATCATTTTGGTATATTCGTATACCTTTTTAAGTTTATTTGTTATAATAAAGGGGAATTATGTCAAAGAAACGATTGCTTTTTGGAGGTCTCCTCTATGAGAAGAAATGCATTTAATGTCTTGCTGCGTATATGCTTTATGCTGACGGGCACTGCTGTGCTTTTACTCTTTGCGGCTCTTCCTGCTGATGCACAAGAAAACGAACGGGTGACTTTTCTCAGTTCATATTCTCTCTCATTTCCCACTGTAACCCGCCAGATAAGCGGTATAGACGAAGCTATGAAAGACTCAGATGTGACTCTTAGTTACGAATTCATGGACAGTAAAGAACTCGATTCCAGTAAAGACATAGAAGAATTCTCAGATTATCTTGAATACAAATGGAACCGTATTGGCAGACCGGACTCAGTGATCGTCGGAGATGACAATGCTCTTCAGCTCGTGATATCAAAACGCTATAGCCTGTTTAAAGATATCCCCGTCATTTTTCTCGGGATCGATAGCACAAACAATGCCGAAGTAGCTCACAAGCTCAATATGACCGGTATTACAGAGAGCGGTCCGCTTAAAGCAAATATCGATCTTGCACTCAGCATATATCCTGATGCAAAAAGAATACTCTCAGTCGTCGATGATTCACCGAGCGGCATAGGTGGAAGAGACGCCATAAGACTTGTTGGTCGTTCTTATCCCGATTTGGTCTTCGATTTCATGGACACATCCAAGATGACATATTCTGATATAACTCACAAACTTCAGTCTCTTGACACAAGTACGATACTTCTATACTACATTTTTTCTGAAGATATACATGGAACTAAGTATTCGGCAGCGGACGGCGCAAAGATCCTGTTTCAAAACTCATCCGTTCCTGTCTTCTATTACCAGATCGGTGTCGGAACCGGTTCTCTCGGCGGTATCCAGGTGGATTTTGAAGAGTGTGGAAGACTTGCCGGAGAGATGGCTCTCAAGACACTGATTGGAACTTCATGCAGCGATATAAACATCATTTATGATACTCCTACAAAACTGATATTTGATTACTCGGTTATGGAACAATACCATATTAAAAAATCCCAACTTCCGTCGGGATCTGAATATATCAATTATGATGAAAATGAAAATATACGAAAGCTCTTTATCGGAATCTGTGTTATCACTGCGACTCTTATCGTTATACTGCTCGTGCTGTACCGCGATAATCTGCTCAGTCATCATAATGAAAAACAGCTTCTCAGGCAGCAGAATGTCCTTCAACGTGAAGCTGACCATGATGAACTGACTTCTCTGCGGAACAGACGATTTTTGATGAAATCGCTTGATACCGCAGTCTCAGCACGAAAGCCGATCACTCTTATCGAAATCGATATTGATCATTTCAAGGAAATAAATGACACCTATGGTCACCCCGCCGGAGATATCGTGCTTCGCGAGCTTTCACGCAGAATGAAAGAACTGCAAAGTGAGAACATTAACATCTATCGTTACGGTGGAGATGAATTCTGCGTAATACTATATACCGCGGTCATCCCTGCTGCCATGGAATGTGCAGAAAATTTCCATGACCTGTGCAGCGCTCCATTTCCTCTTTGTAATATGCAGAACCTAAACGTCAACATCAGCCTAGGCTTTGCAAGGTATCCTGACAACTGCACCAGTTCATCCGAACTTCTTAAATGTGCCGACGAAGCACTTTACCGTGCAAAACGCGAAGGCAAAAACACCATCCGCGGTTACGGCGACATATAACAACAAGGGTTTCAAAGTCACCCGCAGCATGCTCGCATGCATGCGGATGACCTTGAAACCCGTTAAATACGAGGAAGTCGCGACCTGCGCAGCAGGTCAGCAGATTCCCTTAAAACTAAATTCGAAGTCTAGTTTCTTCCCTCTCGGTAGCAGAAATTCCTTGTGTGTCCTTGCACCCCAGCTGTCGTCTCCGCCAACACCCATCTGCGCAAGTGAACATCTGACATATGTATAATGCACTTCCGGAAGATCAAACGGATGCTGCGCATTCTCTATCTCATGAGGCGAATACGGCAGTGCTGAAAAGTTGAATCCGTTTCCCGCAAATACCATTCCTTGTCCAAGTTTATCTGTGACCATTCCATACCTTACTCCTGCTTTATTGCCACATTCCTGCGGAACAAGATACTTCGCCATATTATCAGATACAAGACTGTGATAGATTCCAAGTTTTGCTCCCTGCGTCCTGTCAGAATATGTTTCGTCGGGTCCCAGGCCGTACCATGTCATATGATCATAATCTGCGTTCATCTTGAACATCATACCGAACTCAGGCATATCAGGCAGTTCTTTCGCCGGATCACATGTGAGCTTTGTCATCACTGTTCCGTCCTTGCCAACTGTATAGCAGACGCTGCATGAAGATGATGGTATCGTCGGCATAAAGTACGTGAATGTGACGGATATGCTTCCCATCCTCTCCTGAACCTCAGGTTCGCCGATTTTACCCTTCAGATCCTTTGGAGTGATATACATGCTCGCCGTCTTCCACTGCGCATAACGCTGCATCATCATGTTTCCTGCATCATTATTAGTAGGCGCGCGCCAGAAATTAGGCATTGGCATACTCTCGATCATCTCGCGTCCGGCATATCTGTATGAAATAAGACCACCTGTAAGTATCGAGAACATGACATCAAAATCATTTCCCTTAACACCTATATTAAGACTTCCGTGAATGACTTTAAGTCTGTCATCTGTAGCAGATGAACCACAGCGTGACATCTGCATATCGTTCTTACTTGCTTCCTCTATAAAATACTGCGTTTTCTTCTTTAAACTGATTGGCTGTTCTATGACCTTCTGTTCAAATGAAATCTCATATCCCGCCTTAGCCCATGAAGTATAATGCATAAGCCTGAAAGACACTGTGATAACATACTCTCCCGCAAGCTTCTCTCTGTCAGTTGACAGCTTCATCCCATCTCTCAGATTCATCACCGCACATCTGCCGCCTATAACTTCCGCAACTTCCCCTGGAAGTTCATACTCTTTTTCTGACAGCGGTGTCACATTTGTCTCCATGGGATATTCGGCAATATCATGTCCATCCTTACTGATAGACACAAAACACCCGTATGCAGATGTAGATGTGAACAGATTTCTGTTCCTTACAAGAATCTTATTGTCTGCAGTAAATGTAACGACTATGCTCCTGTAGTTGTATCTGACAGCCTGCATCTTTGGTGACGGATCACGATCTCTGCCGTAAACTATACCATTGCCACTGAAACATCCATCATTGGGTCTCTCGCCAAAATCGCCGCCATATGCTTGGAATTCGTGTCCGTATCTGTCCTTTTTTGTTATAGACTGATCGATATAATCCCAGATGAATCCACCCTGATAGAGAGGTTCTTCATCTGCCAGATCCGTGTATTTAAACATGTCTCCGCAGGAGTTGCCCATCGCATGTACATATTCGCAACAGATGAACGGCTTATCGCGGTGTGTCTTAAGAAATTTCTTAATATCGCTGACAGACGTATACATCTGGCTTTCCATGTCGCTCGAACTATTGTATCTTCTGTCTGAATGAACTCCCTCGTAATGAACAAGTCTTGTATCATCAAGCTCGCGGAACTTAAGACTCATGTTATAGATCACGCTTCCGCCAAATGATTCGTTTCCGCATGACCATATGAGTATCGCCGGATGATTCTTATCCCGCTGATAGCATGAGTTCACACGGTCAAGGAGCATATCCTGCCATTCCATGTTATCTCCCGGAAGTGCATCCTTGATCTTACGCTTTCCGCGCGCGATCTCGTCCCATATACCATGCGTCTCCATATTATTTTCCGCGATCATATACAGACCGTATTCATCGCATAGATCATAAAGCATCGAAACATTCGGATAATGGCTCGTCCTTATGGCATTGATGTTATTACGCTTCATGGTGATGATATCTTTTATAACATCTTCCCTGCGCATGGCACGTCCGGTAAGTGAACTGAAATCATGCCTGTCGACACCGTTAAATACAATGCGCTTACCATTTATCATCATAAGTCCGTCTTTGAGTTCAAAGCATCTGAATCCGACCTTCTGAGGAATGATCTCCTGAATATCACCATCCGCATCCATCACTTTTATCTCAAGGTCATACAGGTTTGGAGCTTCAGCGCTCCATAGTTCCGGCTTTTTTATGATAAATGAGAACTGGTTTTCTCTGCCAAGTCTTTCATGCTTATGGAATATATCCGTGCCATGATATGACAGACTTATATCTGCACTGGCTGATACTGGCGCGTTCGTATTGCACTGTATTCTGAGTTCCGCATTTGTATATGTATCATCCAGTGATGTCTCCACCTTCAGATCTTCGATATGCACTTTTGGTACAGTATAAAGATATACACTCCTGAAAATTCCTGAAAACCTGTAAAAATCCTGATCCTCACACCAGCTGCCTGACGTCCATTTATACACCTGAACAGCAAGCTTATTAATTCCGGTGTGGAGGAATTTCGTAAGCTCGAACTCTGATGGCGTAAAGCTGTCTTCGGAATACCCGACGAAACTGCCGTTAAGCCATAGAGCCATTCCGCTCTCTACACCCTGAAATGATATATATACCGGACGATCTTTCATCTCTGACGGAAGTCTGAAATATTTAACATAATTCGCTGTAGGATTAAACTCCGTTGGAACTTCTCCCGGAACTATCTCCTCGCTTCCATCCCATGGATACTGTGTATTCGCATACTGCGGAACATCGTACCCTTCCATCTGGATATGAGCAGGCACACGTATATCATCCCAGCCTGTACAGTCCATATCTTTCTTTTCAAAACCTGCAGGCGCTGATGAAGGATTCTTTGCATACGCGAATTTCCATATACCATCAAGGCTGAAACGAAAGCTTGTCTTTCCTGCTTTCATTTCCTCTGATGACGCATAGAATACATGATCCGAATGTGCTGGAATACACCCCACTTTAAAGATGTGCGGATTCTTTATCATCTCTATGTCAAACCTGTTCATATCTAAATCTCCTCTGGATTTTATTTAACAGCACCTGTAATTCCTTCCGTAAAGTTCTTCTGAAGAAGGAAGAAAATTATTATCGTAGGTATCGAACAGAACAAAACGCCCATCATAAGCACACCGTAATCGACTGCGTATCCCGCCGCAAGATTCGCGATGAGCATAGGCATAGTCTGCGCTCTGTTATCTGTCATAACGACCTTCGGCCACAGATAAGCATTCCATGCGTTCATGAACGTGACTACCGCTGCTGCCGCGTATGTCGATTTCATGATCGGCATATACATCTTGTAATATATCTGGAATTCTGTAAGCCCGTCGATTCTGGCAGCATCCATTACTTCTGTAGGGAAATTTCTCGAATTCTGTCTGAACATCATTATCATGAATGGTGTTGATAGTGCCGGCAGAATAAATGCCCATACAGTATTTAGCAGATGCATCTTTGATATCATCTTGAATAACGGGATCATAGTCGCTACCTGTGGAACCATCATCGCCATCAAAAGGAGCGAAAAGAGCTTATCTTTTCCCTTATCATGATAGAGCTCAAAACCAAAGCCTGCGAGCGAACATATGAACAGACATCCAACCGTTTCGACTGTTGAATAGAGGAATGAGTTCCCCATTGCTTTTGCAAGATTCTGTCCGGTGATAAGCTTCATAAAATTACTTATCGCATATGATCCGAATGATATCTTGCCACGCGCGACATCAACTGATATATTTGTTGCTGCAGAGACCATCCAGTATAGAGGAAATACCGAGATAAATGACACGATTGTCAGAAATATGTAGCTCGGTATAAGCCTTCTCTGTGTCGCTGACTTGTTCTTCTTTTTTCTTGTCATGATCATCTTATTTGAAGTATCTGCTGTCATCTCAGTCGTCACGTTTATCACCTACTTTCAGATTAATGAATGCAAGTACCGCCACCATGATAAATACGACAAATGAAAGCGCCGATGCATATCCAAAGTTAGCAACACCCTGTCCGAATGAATTGTTGTATATGTAATGTGACATTGTTATCGTCGTATTTGCGGGTCCGCCCTTAGTCAGGTTCACTGACTCATCAAACAGTTGAAGTGTTCCGTTGATCGACATGATAAATGTCATTATGATAGTCGGCTTTAAAAGCGGTACTGTTATATGCCAGAATGTCTTCCAACTGTTAGCACCGTCGATCTTCGCAGCTTCATATACTGAATATTCGATATTCTGAAGACCTGCGAGATAAAATACCATGTTGTACCCTGTCCATCTCCATATAAGTGCGATGATGATTATCGCCCGCGCCGTAGAAGGTGTCCCAAGGAAATTGAAATTATGCTCCAGTATTCCCATCTTTACAAGTAACGTATTGATAAGACCCTGTGTCGCAAAAAGTGATTTGAAGATAAGTGAATAAGATACGAGCGATGTCGCGCATGGAAGAAACACACATGTACGGAACAGACCACGGAACTTTAGATCCTTATTGTTCAGCATCTGTGCGAGCAGTATCGCAAGTATGAGCATTACCGGAACTTCTACAAGAAGATACAGGAATGTATTTCCTACAGAACGTATGAAGAGCTTATCCTTGAACATACGAAGATAATTGTATCCAAATGATGCCCACTTCATATTTGCGCTCGAACCTGTCTTAAATGAGGTTATGAGTGCCTGTACCATAGGGTAGAAACTCATAATAAATATCAGTATCGCGGCAGGTGCCAGGAACCTCCAGCCAGCGGCCTGCTGTTTTGCCTGAACGTTCCACTCTTTCTTTTTTCCGCTCAATTTTTGGCACTCCTTTCATATAGCAAAATCTATCGTTAACTCCCGTTTGATATAAAAACGGGGAGATCGGAGCACCGACCTCCCCGCGCATTCTGATGACTTACTGACCCATTTCAAATGTCAGCTGATCTTCTGCATCCTTGAGGCTTGACTTGATGTCCGCTCCTCCGATGATGTTCTGGATCGCTGCCGCAACCTGTTCACGGCATGTATAGTGATAGTCACTCTGCTCAACTACCTTAACGTGTGAGCCCATCTCAACGATCTTAGCGTAGATAGGCTGGTTGTTGAAGTATTCAACACCCTGATTATATACGTCCGATTTGCCTGCTGAGATGCAGCATGTGATAACGCCGCCGTCTTCAAGTGCTTTATCATATGTCGCTGTACTTCCACCGAATGTCTTTGCAAGGAAATCCTTGGCAAGATCAGCTTTCTTACAGTTAGATGTGATGTACAGTGAAGAACCGCCGTTTGATGCATATCCTTCTTCGCCTGAAAGTGTAGGC
>JAGPKJ010000047.1 GCA_018053995.1 Lachnospiraceae bacterium
TGGCTGCTGTGGCTGCTGTGCCTGCCATGCATTCGCTTGGCTGCCTGACTGCTGTGGCGCTGCCGGCTGTACTGACTGCTGCCATACATTTGCTGAACTGCCTGGCTGCTGTGGCGTTGCCGGCTGTACTGGCTGCTGCCATACATTTGCTGAGCTGCCTGGCTGCTGTGACGCTGCCGGCTGTACTGGCTGCTGCCATACATTTGCTGAGCTGCCTGGCTGCTGTGACGCTGCCGGCTGCTGTGGAGTCTGATTATACTTTGCCATAGCCTCTGAAGGATTGACTGTTTCAACCTTAGGCTTCGAAGGCTGTACCGGTGTAGCTGCCGGTGCTGCTGGTGTAGCTGCCGGTGCTGCTGGTGTAGCTGCCGGTGCTGCTGGTGCAGCTGTCGGTGCCGCTGGTTGTGCCTGTGCATTATCTGATACAGGTGTGGATGCTTTTGCAGTCATTTTTACGGGCTGTCCGCACACCGGACAAAATTTAGCATCATCAGCTATCTTATTTCCACAATATCTGCAAAACATTTTATTAGTTCCTCCCTTTTATATATCACTCAACCTTTTGTCCACAGAACTCACAGAACATCGCGCCTACGGGAATCGGTTTCCCGCAGTTCTTGCATATTGACGGCTGTTCCATCTGTGCTCCGCAGAATGTGCAGAACGCACTGCCCACAGGAATTTCGGCATGGCAATTCGGGCAAAGCATGATGCCCTTCAGGTTATTAAGATCTTTTTTCATCGATTGTATGCTGTCATCAAGACCATCTATCTTCTGTACGATATTGTCGAATCCGGGTTCATCTGATTCCGGATTCTTTTTATATGTATATATCATCTGTCCCATTGTCTTAAAACAGTCTTCTTTCTGTGTCTCAGCATCCGCTATCGCTGCTGTAAGCCTTGACTGTTCTGACATATCTTTTGCTTTCTGTGATAATGCAGAACCTGCTTCTGATACGCCGTTTCCAATCTTTTCAAAAAATGATGCCATAATCTTCCCTCCAGAAAATAATGTTTTATGACGCCGCAGATCACTCTGCAACTTCTATAAATAAGTTTACAACACACTTTTTTAATAATATCATAATCTATCACATTTATCTATCATTTTTAAGGTGTGTAAAAAAGTTTTTTCGCTGAATCTTTCGTTGAATTCTTCGTTGATTTCTTCACAGGATCTAACATTCCGGATCACGCTATCTCATCTTCATCCCGCGTGATATTTCTTATCCATTTGCCTTTAAGAAAATGTACAGTATTGATCGGCAGTTTGAAGAACTCGTCTGAGCATGTGATCGTATATACTACGAGTGGAGGCAGCTTAAGTAAAAAAGCGCAGATGAATGCCAACGGAACGAAGACTGCCCACATTGTTATCGTATCAAGCACTAATCCATACTTTGAATCTCCTCCGGCTCTGAAAAGTCCGCATATGAATGCCGTATTCATTCCCATGCCGATAACATATATACAGTTGATCCGCAGCATGATAAGAAGATCGTGCTCCGCGCCCTGAGTAAGTTCCGTCATCTTCAATATGACCGGTCCCAGCATCATGATAAGCACTCCTGTTATCGCTGATGCAGCAAGGACTACCAGCATCATATCGCTCGCATTTCTCCGTGCGTTTTCTTCTTCTCCTGCGCCTATCGCATTTCCTATGATGATCGCCGTTCCATATCCGGCGCCAAAGACGAATACAGAGCAAAGTTCACGGATAGAAGAGACTATCGCATTTGCAGCGACGATATCTGTTCCCATATGTCCGAGTACTATCGTATAACACGAAAAACCTGCTCCCCACAAGAATTCATTTCCAAGTGCCGGCAGCGAATATTTTGCAAAGTCACGCTGCAGCGTTGTGCTCCATTCCTTCAGTAATGACAGATCAAGCCTGAATTCGTCTGTCTTGTATGAATCTGCTACGCACAAGATCATCTCCACGATTCTCGATACCACTGTTGCTATCGCCGCTCCTATTATCCCAAGAGATGGCATGCCACACAGTCCAAAGATCAGCACTGCATTCAGTACTATATTGACTACAAGTGCTACTGCGGCAAATGAAGCTGCTTTTTTTGCTCTGTCCATGCTCTTTATCGTGCATTCATAGATCTGACTTATTCCGGTAAATAAGAACGAGATGCCCATGACACGCAGATATACCGCACCGCTCCTTATAAGTTCCGGATCGTTTGTATAGATCATCATAAGATACTGCGGCACTGTCAGTGTCAATACCGTAAATAAGACTGACACGATAAGCGAGACTCGTAATCCCATCCCCATCAGAGTACGCATTGTATGTGTCTGCTTCTTGCCCCAATACTGGGACGTCATTATCATCATCCCTGATGTTAGTCCGGAATAGAACATGAAAAGGATCATCGAGATCTGATTCGCCAGTGAAGTTGAAGAAAGCGATATCTGGTCAAGATGACCGAGCATCACAACATCGGCTGTATTTACAGCCGCTCCAATAAGATTTTGAAGTGTTATCGGAATTATTATACTAAATATGCTGCCAAGGAGCTTTTTTCTTCGCTCCGTACGCAGCACAGGATTCTCACGTTCTTTTACTTTAAACATCACTATACCTTTCTTATTACTCACATGCATTTATCGCATATCACGTATCTGCATCTATTTTATTTACCTCTGACATGATTTCTGTTATTACATCATCTGCTGCGCGCCCGCCTACATCCACAGTGATATCTGCATATTTCTCATAAAGGCTCTGTCTTTCCTGAAAAAGGTCATCTATAGTCTGACCTTCTCTTATTGTCACTCCCCTGCCACGCGGATCCAGCAGCCTTTCTTTTATGACCTCACACTTTTCTCTCAGATAGACGACAGTTCCGGTCTCTTTAAAATGTTCCATTGCCTGAGCGCCATATACTGCGCTGCCGCCGGTTGCGATAACCGATCTTTTTTCGCATATCGTGCAGTTTATCTCATTTTCCAGATCAAGAAAGCCGTCTGTCCCCAGTTCTTTTATCAGCTGGTTCAGCATTTTTCCTTCTTTTTCCTGTATGACTATGTCAGAATCAATAAACCTGTATCCCATAGCCTTTGCAAGCACTACACCCATACTGCTTTTGCCGACTGTCGGCATCCCTATCAGCACAACGTCTTTGCTATCCATAGCAGATTTATTTTGTATCTTTTCCCGATTTCTCATAGATTATATCTCCACCAAGATTTCCATAGGTATTTTCTATATCGCTCTTCAGCTCTTAGTCTTATCTTATACTCTATCTTCTCTGACTTCTCTGACTTCTCTGGCTTCTCTATCTTCCCTGATCGGCATCGAACAGTCTGAGTCTTGCGGAATTAGCAAGTACGCAGACACTTGAGAGGCACACAGCTACCGCCGCAAAGAGCGGATTGAGTTTTATCCCGAAATTAGGATACCATGCTCCGGCTGCAAGCGGTATGCATATACAGTTATAAAAGAATGCCCAAAACAGATTCTGCCTTATATCACGCATTACAGAGCGGCTAAGTTTTATCAGTGTGACTGCATCAAGAAGATCCCCTCTTAATAAGACTGCATCTGCGCTTTCTATCGCAATATCAGTCCCCGCACCGATCGCGATTCCAACATCCGCTTTTGCCAGAGCCGGCGCATCATTTATCCCGTCTCCGATCATCGCGACCTTATGTCCCTGTTTCTGCAGTTCGCTTATGCACATTGCTTTATCCTGCGGTCTTACTTCAGCGATTACATCTGATATATCAAGACGTTTTCTTACCGCCTCTGCCGTATGCTTGTTATCTCCCGTAAGCATAACGACTTTAAGTCCCATTGATTTAAATTTCTTTATCGCTTCAACGCTTGAAGGTTTTTCAACATCCGCGATAGCGATGATTCCAAGTATCTTCCGTGCGGTGTCTCCTTCCTCATTTCCCGCAAACATTATCGGAGTCTTGCCTTCATCCGAAAGCCTGTTTATTATGTCAGCGCACCCTGATGTATCAAAGCCGCTCTCCTTCATGAATAACTCATTTCCTCCGAGATACGTTACCCCGCCAAGGCGGGCTTTTACCCCTCGTCCAAATACCGGCTTGAAATCTGTCAGTTCCATCGGTGGAATATGCATCGCATCAGCTTTCCTCACAACCGCTTCTGCAAGTGGGTGTTCGCTCCTCTGCTCGAGTCCTGCTGCGATATGGAGCAGATACTGTTCTGCCTTGCCACTCCTATCCTTATCGTTCCGGTTCCGATTCGGTTCATCTGAATATAACGGAATCACGTCTGTCACTGCAGGTCGCCCGACAGTTATCGTTCCTGTCTTATCCAGCATTATCGTATCAACATTTTTTGATGTCTCAAGCACGTCACCTGATTTGATCAATATCCCATTCTCTGCACCTTTGCCTGTACCTGCCATTATCGCAAGCGGCGAAGCGAGTCCGATTGCACACGGACATGAGATCACAAGAACGGATATCCCTATCGAGAAAGCGAATTCAAACTCTGCGCCACTAAGAAGCCATATCGCAAATGCTCCAAATGAGATCCACATGACAACAGGAACAAATACCGCCGATATTTTGTCTACAGTACGTGCGGTCGGTATCTTTGTCTGCCCGGCACTCTCAACCATCCTTATTATCATGCTTATCGTCGTATCGCTGCCGACTTTCTCAGCTTTTACCTTGATCGTGCCTGTCTTATTGACTGTAGCTGATACAACTCTGTCTCCCGGTTTTTTCGCAGAAGGCAGACTCTCTCCGGTGATCGCTGATTCATCCACTCCAGATGTACCTTCAAGTATGATGCCATCCGCAGGTATACTTTCCCCTGGACGTATAATGATAAGATCTCCGGCTCTCAGATCCTTTGCTGATATCGTATATTCTTTCCCGCCCTGAAGGATATGCGCTTCCTTCGGTGACAGATCGATGAGCTTCTTTATAGCATCTCCTGTCGTACCTTTTGATTTCATCTCAATATATCTGCCAAGTGTGATCAAAGTAAGTATCGTTCCTGCATACTCAAAATATATATCGAATTCATAATGTCCTATCGATGACATATCGCCTTGACCAAGCATAAATCCAATCCTATAGATCGTATATATTCCATATGCTATAGCCGCCGATGTACTTACTGCTATAAGACTGTCAAGATCAGCCCTTCTATGAGCCAGTCCCCACCATCCTTTTATAAAATATTCCTTATTAAGATAGATTATCGGGATCAGCAGCAGAAATTCGGTAAATGCAATCGCCAATACATTGCTTCCCGAAGCAACGCCAAGTAGAAATGAATTATTTCCGTCATAATCGATTTTTGCTGATATTGCTGGGATTAGGGCGATAATAACAAGTGCTATCCACAGAGCAGTTGACCATATGAGTCTTTTTTTGATGATATTAATATCATTTTCTGCATCACTGACATCTTTCGCCGCATCAACATCCCTTGCTGCATTAACATCCCTTGCAGTGCCAGCATCTTTCGCAGCGGATGACATTCTTTGTGCATCACCACTGACATTATGTTCTTTTATAATGATATTCTGATATGGTACGCTGCCATCAACCATATCTTCCAAACTTATACGCTTATCGGGTTCAGACACAGTGTACTCGTTCCTTTCAGATTCCGTATGGGATCAGAGATTTCGCAATTCTATAAACTCTCAGGATTCTCAGACCTGCTGTGCAGATCGCGTCTATAGACTGAAGGCGTGCAATGCATATATTTCTTGAATATCTTATTGAAGTAACTTATGTTATTGAATCCCGAGCATAGTGCAAGTTCAGCTATCGGCATATCATCATTATCTGAAGTATCGCATAACCTTCGCGAAGCACAGTATATCCTGTATCTCATAAGATATTCAAATGGTGATTCATGCAGTGTACGCTTAAAACATCTGCAGCATTCGCTCTTACTGATATTGGCACTTTCAGCTATATCATCAAGTGTTATCGTCTCCGCATAGTGCTGTCTGATATACATAAGTGCAGTCTTTATCCTTTTTTCATCCGCTGAATCGATATGCTCGGATTTTCCTTCAGGCATCGACACATGTGCCGCCAGATGCGCAGCGCAATTGCATATAGCACCCCTCACCGCGAATTCATATCCATGCTTATGCATCTTTATCGCGCAGATTGCACTTACTATATCGTCAAGTGCATTCTTCTGCCACGATGTCGTATCCTTAAGTTCAACAGCCTGAAATGGCGCATTCATAAATGTCACCCAGTACTTTGTCCACAGACCCCCTCCAGGTCTTCCGACTACAAGTTCCGGACCAAACACGATGCTGTAAAATGAGCCCGTGCTTCCTTCCGCACTGACTACATTATGCATGGCATTGCCTTTTATAAGCAGTGCTTCCCCCGTATTACAGACATGATCCTCTGTGTCTGTCATTATCTCTATCTGTCCTGTCTCAACGTAGATGATCTCAAGTTCACTATGCCAATGCCACTGATACGGCACCAAGCGCAGTTTTTCAATATCATATTGGTTGACACTGACAGGATAGTCATCATCGCTAAGTTCGTACCTGCTGTAGACCTTTCCATTAGCAGAGACTATCTGCATTTTGTGATTTCCCTCTGAATCGCTCATCACACATCTCCGATGATCTTTCGCCTGCACGATCAAAAACGCTCAAAAAAATTCACATCTGATTATTCATTTTGATAAGTTTTGCCGCCTGGTCAGCCGCCATAAGTGCGTCCAAAAGTTCCTGCAAGTCGCCATTTATGATGCTGTCTATCTTGTAAAGTGTCAGCTTGATTCTATGATCCGTGACACGTCCCTGCGGAAAATTGTAAGTTCTTATTTTCTCGGATCTGTCCCCTGTACCTATCTGGCTTCTCCTGTTGTCTGCCTCTTCGTCATGTGCCCTCTGTGTTTCAAGATCGAGCAGCTTCGTGCGCAAAAGTGCATATGCCTTCTCTTTATTCTGTATCTGGGACTTTTCAGTCTGACTGTATATGACTATCCCCGTAGGGTAATGTGTGAGTCTTACCGCAGAATCCGTTGTATTTACGCACTGTCCGCCATTACCTGACGCTCTCATCACATCTACGCGCACATCTTTCGGATCTATGTATACTTCAACATCTTCTGCTTCCGGCATTACCGCTACCGTCGCTGTAGATGTATGTATTCTTCCGCCTGATTCTGTCTCAGGAACACGCTGAACCCTGTGTACACCACTCTCATATTTCAGAACAGAATATGCCCCCTGACCTCTCACCATAAAGTTTACACTCTTCATGCCGCCAAGACCTGTCTGCTCAACTTCTATTATATCTGCTTTCCAGCCTCTTGTCTCAATATATCTCGAATACATGCGATAGAGTTCAGATGCGAACAGTGCCGCTTCATCACCGCCGACGCCGGCTCTTATCTCCATAACAACGTCCCTGTCATCATTGGGATCTTTCGGCAGGAGCAGGATCTTCAGCTTTTCTGAAAGCTCTTCATCTTTTGATCTTGCCGAAGAGAGCTCTTCCTTAAGCATTGCGCGCATCTCTTCATCAGACTCGCCGGCAAGCATCTCCTGCTCGTCCTCTATTTCTTTACTGTTCTTTTTATATTCAGTATAAGTCTCCACGATCGGAGTAAGACTGCTCTGCTCTTTCATAAGACTTCTAAATCTGTCCTGATTGTCAGTCGTGCCCGGTGCTGCGAGCTCATGCATAATATCATCATATTTTAATAATAACTGATCGAGTTGATCAAACATATAATTTCTCCGTTCTGTAGATCACATAACGTGGTCAATAGCTTTGAATACCTGTATTCATTATACGTCATTGATATATCATGATGTGAGTGTCAAAAGCAGTAATTTTGCAATGATGCTACCCCGGAAAATGAAGCATAGATCTGTATCCATGCACTACCCTGTCATTTCCCGAATAATCCTTTACCGTCTTCACATCTGAATATCCTGCCTGTTTCATCATTTCCGAAACTTCCACACCCTGATCATATCCTATCTCAAAGAACAGGCATCCCCCGCCGCATAGATGATCCCCGGCCTTTTCTATTATTTCCCTGTAAAATAAAAGACCATCCTCGCTTCCATCGAGCGCCTGAACCGGCTCATGATCCTTCACCTCTGATGCAAGCGTTTTAATAACGCTAGTTTTTATATAAGGTGGATTTGATATTATCATGTCGAATTGTTCGTCAGGACAGTTGTCAAACAGATTGCTCTCAATAAATTCCGCGCCTGTCGCACCTAATCTGTCCGCATTCTGCCGTGCAACGGAAAGTGCTGCAGGCGATATATCGATTCCGATTCCACTACAGTCATTTGAATAGTGGAGAAGAGAGATCAGAATACATCCTGAGCCCGTACACATATCAAGTACTCTCATGCCGTCATGAAGAGACTTCATTGCCTCTTCCACCAGAACTTCCGTATCCTGACGCGGTACAAGAACATCTTTTGTGACCTTAAAATCAAGTCCCATGAAGTCCTGAACCCCCGTAATGTACTGTAGTGGTATATTTGCCGCCCGTTCTTTTAGAAATTCTTCATATCTCTGTGCATCTTCGGGAGATACATCACGGTCACCGTGCGTGTAAAGATCGTTTATATCCGTTTTACAGACATATTCGAGAAGAAGGCGTGCGTCAAGAGCAGCATCGTCTATATCTGCTTTTTTCAGCAGGTCACAGCCATATCTATATAATTCGTTATACAATGTATGTTTCAAAAGTAATACCTTGTTATGCGCCGCGAACTTCTTCAGTCGCTGCTTTCTTCATAATCTTTCCAGTCGTCTTCATCATATCCAAATTCGTCCTGAAGATATTTCTTCCAGTCAAATACCGCCTCAACCGCGGCGATAGCGACTTCTGCCATATCTGCATCAGGCTCACGCGTTGTAAGTTTCTGCATCCAAAGACCAGGTGCAGCAAGAGCGCGGACGAATCCATTGCTGTGCTTTCCCGCAAAACTGAGTATTTCATAAGAGATACCCGCGATCACCGGGATCAAGAGTACTCTGAACAATAACTTAAGTCCCATATTATCAACACTTATGAAGAAGAAAACGAATATGCTGATCAGCATCACATACAGAAGAAAGCTTGTTCCGCATCTTCTGTGCTGACGTGAACTTCTCATGACATTTTCAACGTTGAGCGGTCTGCCATGTTCAATGCAGTTGATGCATTTATGCTCAGCTCCATGGTACATGAATACCCTCTGCATATCTTTCATACAAGCTATAAGTCTGAGATATATCACAAATATAAGGATCCTGAAGAGTCCTTCTACAAGATTCAGCACTGATTCGTTAAGGATGACCGTCTTAAGAAGCCTTGAAAGATAGAACGGCAGAACTGTGAACAGTCCTATCGCTATAGCAAGAGATAATGTTACAACAAATCCCATCTGAACATTTTCTCTGCGTTTGTCGCCGGCAGCTTTTTGTTCTACTTTCTTCTCTTTTGCTGTATTCTCTGTTTCTGCATTCTCTGTCTCTGCATTCTCTGTTTCTGTATTCTCTGTTTCTGTATTCTCTGTTTCTGTCTCAGGAACTGTCTCTGTGAGTTTTATATCGCTGTCTTTTCCCGGTTCTTCCTCAAAATATGCGGCTGAATCATTGATCGTCTTTATACCGAGAACCATTGAATCTATAAAAACAAATACACCACGCAGAAAAGGAACCTTTAATATGCCGCTCCCACTGAGTATTCCCTTATATGTTTTCTTTTCCACTGCGATAGAACCGTCAGGTTTCCTTACCGCCAGTGAGTACTCTTCTTTATTCTTCATCATTATCCCTTCGATGACGGCCTGTCCGCCTATCCCGGAATAATGCTGTTTTCTCTTATTTTCTTTTGACATCAGGATTTTCCTCCGAATAAAAAACAAAGGCTGAGATATTCACCTCAGCCTTACGTCCTGTCTTATTATTTATCAAGACCGTATTTTTTATTGAACTGATCGATACGTCCACGGGCTTTAGCTGCCTTCTGCTGTCCTGTGTAAAAAGGATGGCATTTGGAACAAATTTCAACGTGGATGTCCTTCTTTGTCGAACCTGTTACAAATGTATTACCGCAGTTGCAAGTAACTGTTGCCTGATAATACTCTGGATGAATTCCTTCTCTCATGATCTACCTCCGTTCCTTCTGTATATCTATCTTAATGTTTCGGTTATTGTGTTGTTTGAGTTATTCAACTACTCTAAAAACAGCTTTATCATTGTATCATAAGGTTTACACGTTAGCAAGTTCTTTTTATAAATATGCCGTAAACAATTATCAAACGTACTTCTGAAGCCTGATATTACGCACCACTTCAGCGTTCGATCTTGTCTTTGAGAACATATCTATCAGTCTGTCGACTGCCTCTTCAGGCTTAAGTCCGTTAACACCCTTACGAATTATATTGACCGCATCCTGTTCTTCCTGAGTGAGAAGCAGATCTTCACGTCTTGTGCCGGACTTAACGACATCGATTGCAGGGAAGATACGTCTCTCGGAAAGCTTTCTGTCAAGAACCATCTCCATGTTGCCGGTGCCCTTGAATTCCTCATAGACAACATCATCCATCTTACTTCCCGTCTCTACAAGCGCTGTAGCAAGTATCGTAAGACTTCCGCCTTCACGCATGTTACGTGCAGCTCCAAAGAAACGTTTAGGCATATGAAGCGCTGCGGGATCAAGTCCGCCTGAAAGAGTACGTCCGCTCGGCGGAACCGTCAGGTTATAGGCACGTGTAAGTCTTGTGATGCTGTCGAGCAGGATCATTACATCCTTCTTATGTTCAACAAGGCGCTTTGCCCTTTCGATTACCATCTCTGCGACACGTTTATGATGTTCAGGCAGTTCATCAAATGTAGAATAAATGACTTCGACATTGGGTCCGCATATCGCTTCCTTTATATCCGTAACTTCCTCAGGACGCTCATCGATAAGAAGGATTATCAGATGCGTCTCAGGTGAATTGATATTCACCGATTTTGCAACTTCCTTTACAAGCGTGGTCTTTCCTGCTTTCGGGGGAGAAACTATCATTCCACGCTGTCCCTTGCCTACCGGGCTTATAAGATCCATCAGTCTCATCGCAACCGACGAAGATGTTGTCTCAAGCTTGATCTTCTTATTAGGGAAGATAGGAGTCATATCTTCAAAATTGCACCGTTTCATTGATTCTTCCGGTGTATATCCATTTATAGATTTCACAAAAAGAAGTGCGCTGAATTTCTCAGACGAAGAACGTACTCTTTTATTTCCTGTAAGTATATCTCCGGTCTTGAGTCCAAATCTTCTTATCTGACTTGGAGCCACGTATACATCATTTTCGCCGGGGAGATAGTTCTCGCAGCGTATGAATCCGTATCCATCCGGCATTACTTCAAGTATGCCAGAAGCCGGAAGTCCGCTGTCAAGTTCATCCTGGTTCTGTGCATCCGCTTCCTGATCTTTTCTCTCTGAATCAGAATCTTTTGATTCAGATGATGCATTATTCGTAGCAGGAGCATCTGATGCTGTAGTATTTGATACAGTTTTTATATTCAATCTATGCTTCCTCTCACCTTTTTCGGAATAAGAACTTCTATCCCTGTTTTCATTTGAATCTTCAGCATGATCTGCTACAGTGGACGTCTTTGCAGGCATCTCCTGCTCTTTCTGTCTCTTGTCTTCTTCATCCTTCATGACCATTGCATCTACCAGTTCTGCCTTTTTAAGCGAACTGCTTCCTTTGATACCGCGTATCTTCGCAAGAGCCCGAAGTTCTGTAAGCGCAAGTGATTCATATTTTTCTCTCATAAATTCACCTTTCTGCATATAAAACAGATCCTATCCATATACTATCGATTGTTACTGACTGCAACTGATGATTATAACTGACTGCTATTTATTACCACACATACATATTTTCAAGTTATCTCTATCATCGTTCAGTTATCATAAATCAGCCATTGGGGGTAATTTCGATGTGAAATGAATTTCAGTTGAACATATTATATATCATTTTTTCTTGAAATGAAAGAGTAATTTTATATTCACTTGAAGAAAATCATCGAATACATTATTATATGAAAGTAACCGGCTGTTATCTGAGCTTTTTAAACTCTCTGATCAGTCAGGATAACTCTTCAGGAGGAATATATAATGGATGTATATCAGGAATCTCTGCAGCTTCATGAACAATGGAAAGGAAAACTTGACGTGGTCTCAAAATCACCAGTCAAGACACGTGAAGCTCTTTCCCTTGCTTACACGCCAGGCGTAGCTGAGCCTTGCCGCGTAATAGCGAAAGATAAGGAAGCTGCATATAAATATACCTGGAAATCAAATACGATCGCGGTAGTATCAGACGGCAGTGCAGTCCTTGGGCTTGGAAACATCGGTCCTTATGCCGCAATGCCTGTTATGGAAGGCAAAGCCGTTCTTTTCAAGGAATTCGGAGGTGTAAATGCGATTCCGATCTGCCTTGACACACAGGATACCGAAGAGATCATCAAAGCCGTCACATATATGGCTCCCGGATTCGGCGGAATCAATCTTGAAGATATCAGCGCTCCACGTTGTTTTGAGATAGAAGAAAGGCTTAAAGCTTCTCTTGATATCCCCGTATTTCATGATGATCAGCATGGAACAGCTATCGTTGTCTTAGCCGCTATAATAAACGCTCTTAAAGTCATACCAAAAGATATGAATACATGCAGAGTAGTCGTAAGCGGCGCCGGTGCTGCAGGTGTGGCGATCACAAAGCTACTGCTTAATTATGGATTCAAAAACATGGTCATGTGCAATAGCAAAGGCATCGTAAGCAAAGGTGATGAACGTCTGAACTGGATGCAAAAAAAGATGGCTGACATCACTAATCCTGAACATCTCACCGGATCTCTTGCTGATGCGCTAAACGGTGCAGATATATTCATCGGCGTATCCGCTCCCGGAATCGTAACACCTGATATGGTATCTTCGATGAATAAAGATCCTTTCATTTTCGCTATGGCAAACCCTACTCCTGAGATAATGCCCGACGTGGCAAAAGCCGCCGGAGCAGCTATAATCGGCACAGGACGTTCCGATTTTCCTAACCAGATCAATAACGTAGTCGCATTCCCCGGCATCTTCCGCGGCGCTCTTGAAGGACGTGCGCGCCAGATAACAGAACCGATGAAGCTGGCTGCTGCACATGCAATCGCGGATCTCGTACCTGCTTCAGAACTTGGTCGTGAGAACATAATGCCTGAAGCTTTTGACCCCAATGTCGCTGATGCCGTTGCACAGGCAGTAAAATCAAACATCTGATGACACGAGTGTCATAAGCACGAAAAAGCAGAGTAAACCGTAACATCATCTTGCAGACACACTTATGGTGAAAAAATACAGAATGGCTAAGAAAGACTCATTACAGCTCTATAAATTAATAGTTCTCTACATGCTGAGCCGCGTCGATTTCCCTCTGACGAAGGCTCAGATATGTGATTTTATCCTCGAAAAAGGATATACTGATTTTCTTACACTCCAAAAATCAATATCTGACCTCATCGACTGTGGTATGGTCACTGCAAAGCCCATCAGGAACAGAACGCATCTCTCCATAACGAGCGACGGCAGCAGTACACTTCAATATTTTCAGAATCGTATCACTCCCGCGATCCGTAACGAAATAGATGATTATTTCAAGGAAAATAAGATGTCTATGCGTAACGAAGTCTCTGTTCTCTCTGATTATGTCAAGACACCCGGCGGAGAATACGAAGCAAGGCTTACCGCTCTTGATAAAGGCTCTAAGCTTGTGGGTGTCACTCTCACTGTTCCCAATGAAGAGATCGCATCATCCATATGTGAAAAATGGCAGAAAAAGAACCAGAAGATATATCAATATCTTATAGAAAATCTATTTTAGATTTAACAATACTCTAATTTTACTGTTTCAAAATCTGTTTTCATCATGTTTCTCAATCCTGTCATTTTCCGGATTATCTGAAGCCTCATCCCTTATCTTCTTCATATGTTCCCTGATTTTGACCTCATATCCATTATTAGAAGGCCTGTAAAATTCATGACCTGATAATTCATAAGGCAGATACTGCTGCTTTACATAATCATTCTTATAATCATGCGCATATTTATATCCGACACCATGTCCCAATTTTCCTGCACTCTTGTAATGTGCATCCTGCAGATGCGGTGGAATCGGAAGGCTGCCTGATTCCTGTACTTCTTCCATTGCGCCATCTATCGCTGCCGTACTTGCATCGCTCTTCGGTGCACATGCTATATATTCCGCCGTCTGTGAAAGGACTATCCTTCCTTCCGGCATTCCTATCCGCTCTACTGCCTGAGCGCATGCTGACGCCATTACCATAGCCATAGGATCCGCATTGCCTACATCTTCAGATGCGCACACCATCATTCTTCTTGCGATAAATTTCGGATCTTCGCCCGCGTATATCATTCTTGCAAGATAATATGCAGCTGCATCAGGATCAGAACCTCGAAGGCTCTTCTGAAAAGCTGATGCCATATCGTAATGATTATCTCCCGACTTGTCGTATCTTACAGCACGCTTCTGGAT
>JAGPKJ010000146.1 GCA_018053995.1 Lachnospiraceae bacterium
TCACTGAACTGTGATCACGAGTCTCAGGGAGTTGATTTTGCGGATATAAACGGGCAGGAAGCTGTGAAACGTGCATCAGAGATCTCGGCTGCCGGGTTTCATCATTTCCTGATGGTCGGACCTCCGGGATCAGGGAAAACTATGATCGCAAAGAGACTTCCGACCATCATGCCGCCTCTGTCACTTGAAGAGAGTCTTGAAGTTTCGTCAATTTACTCAGTTGCAGGTATGCTGCCTGCGGATGCACCGCTTATCGTCCAGAGACCGTTCCTTAGTCCACATCATACGATAACTGAACCTGCACTTACAGGCGGTGGCAGGATTCCGAAGCCGGGGATAATCAGTCTTTCGCACAGGGGCGTGTTGTTCCTGGATGAACTTCCGGAGTTCTCGAGACGGACACTTGATCTGCTGCGCCAGCCGCTCGAGGATCGCGAGATCCATATCGCAAGATCATATGGGTCTTATACATTTCCAGCTGATTTTCTTATGGCGGCGGCGATGAACCCTTGCCCGTGCGGTTATTTTCCAGATCGTAATCTGTGTCACTGCGATGAACATGAAGTTCACAAGTATCTTAGCCGCGTATCGGGACCGATTCTTGACCGCGTTGATATATGTGTTGAAGCACCACGCGTGAAGCTGGAAGAACTTAATGCTGATACGGCAAATGAGACGAGTGCGCAGATCCGTGCGCGTGTCATGGCGGCAAGAGAACGGCAGGAATTACGTTTCCGCGGGACATCAGTGAAATTCAATTCTGAGATGAACCCTGCTGAAGTACGACGCTTCTGCAGGCTTGATCATGCTGGAGATAAGCTTATTGAGGAGTCGTTTAAGGCATTAGGATTGTCGGCACGCGCATATCATCGCACTCTTAAGGTCGCGCGCACAATCGCGGACGTTGACGGCAGTGATGAGATCCGCGAGATTCATATAGCCGAAGCTGTCAGCTATAGGATGAATGATATGAAGTACTGGAATGCATGATAAGTTTTTCATACTTATACGAAAATGCATCACCGAGACGAGATTGAGCCCCTGAGTGATGCTATTTGAGAGAAAGATCAGTAACTAGATCAGCAACTGGAATAGCAACTGGGTTGGATTTCAACAATGTGCTAGGGAAATAACAGGAGATGAAAATGGAATCGAAGGAAGTGGGATTAGAAAAAATTGAAGATGTCGAAAACATGTACATCAACTGGCTTTATGATAAGGCGAGGATTGATCGTGGGAAGATCAAGAACCTTATGGAAAAACTCGGCTCCGCGGAGGCGGTGTGCGCGGTGAAAGACGGAAGTACACTGGCAAAGGTGAAGATCAGAAGATCTCTTTCGGATAGAGAAATACAGCAGTTTGATGAAGCCAGGAAATGCATAAGCCCGCAGACAGCATATGAAGAGATACGAGAAGAGAAAATCAGGCTTTGCTGCTTTGGACAGAAAGATTATCCAAGAAAACTTGCGGATATTCCCGGAGCGCCACTTATTCTTTATTACAAAGGCAGATTACCTGACAGCGATGAGATATCGGTTGCTGTTATCGGGTCAAGATCATGCTCTGAATACGGGAGAGTGATCGCTGAAGAATTTGGAAGACAGTTTGCAGAGGCTGGAATTCAGGTAATCAGCGGAATGGCTCGCGGTATAGATGGTATAAGTCAGAAGAGCGCAGTAAAGGCTGACGGTTATTCAGCGGCGATTCTTGGCTGTGGCGTTGATATCTGCTATCCATCAGATAACAGACAGCTCTATGAGAAACTCGAAGAAACAGGAGCGATTATCTCGGAGTATCCACCCGGGACGCAGCCGCTTGCCTGTTATTTTCCAGCAAGAAACAGGATAATAAGCGGACTGTCAGATGCGGTAGTTGTCGTGGAAGCGAGAGAGCAGAGTGGGACGATGATAACTGTCGATGCGGCACTCGAGCAGGGACGCGACGTATATGCGGTTCCCGGACGTGTGACGGATGCGCTCAGCGGCGGCTGTAACAGATTGATAAGACAGGGAGCAGATCTTATTTTGTCGGCGCAGGAACTCATCGGGGAGTTGGGAGGATGCAGAAATACAATCGCAAGTTGTCCGGAAAATGAAAAACATGAAGTTAACGGCTGGAATAATGTTAAGAACAAGAAAGATCGTGCAAAGATCATTAAATTTGACCGCTCTGCGGGCGCGATGCCTCCGGGTCTGGATGAAGGTGAGCGAATCATATGGTCAGTGCTTGACTATGATCCGATGTCAGTCGAGGAGATCAGGCAGAAAGTTTCATCAAAGATGATCGTCACTATACCGCAGCTGTTGCAGCTACTATTACAGATGTGTTTCAAGAATGCGGCTAAAAGAGTGAGCGGGTCATACTACACGAGATGCTGATGCGTAGCATATCAAGTGCATATGCAGGGGAACAAAAATACACATCTCATATTGACACCATATATGACACCATATATAATGAGAAAGGAAACAATAATTGACGCAATGGGATAAACTTCTTGAGAAATTAACCTCGTGTTCTTCAGAAATAAGATACCAGGATTTAGAACACATCTTGTTTTATTTTGGTTACACGAAAAAGGAAACTAATAGTGGCAGCAGTCATGTTACATTTAGAAAAGCTGGACATTATCCAATTACGATTCCGCGGCATTCACCAATAAAAAAGACATATATAAAGCTTGTTCGCGATGCGGTAGAGGAGAAAAAACCATGAGTAAACTTGATGAGTATATGAAAAGAAACTATCGTCTTGTAATAGTGAGGGACAAAGAAGAAGGCGGATTTACTGCGTATTATCCAGAACTTGATGGGTGTATCACATGTGCGGAAGATAAAAATGATATATTGAGGATGGCTGAGGATGCAAGGAAAGAATGGCTTAAGGCGGCGATGGAGGATAAAATGCCAATCCCAGATGCAATCGCAGACAAAAATTATTCTGGTCAGTTCAAACTCAGAATACCCAAAGTGCTTCACAGAAGATTAGTCGAAGAAGCGCAGGAAGAGGGAATAAGTCTTAACCAGTTGTGTGTATATAAATTGTCATCAAGTCGAATATCAAAAATAAAGTCGTAATGATATGACGTTGATACTGAATAATTAATGATGATGCTGAAATACTAATTGATGTTGATGCAAAAAAATTAATGCTATTTACAAATCCAAAATAAAGTGATAGAATCAGTATCACAACTAAAAGAGCAAAGCCGGAGCAATCCGGTGACGCAAAACTATAGGGGCTTAAAGAGCCAGCCAGCTGCAAATATATTCTATTTGTAATCAAGATGCTGAGGCTGACCGCCCCGGCATTTTTTATTTACAAATTATGGAGGGGAACAGAAATGAGAACAGTAACGAAGAACGTTAGAAAAGCAATTGGAATCATTATGGCAATTACATTTGTTGTCGCATCACTTGTCATTCCGTCGACAACAGTACAGGCAAAGACAAAGAAAGCGGCAGCTGTCGCATCACCAAGTTCAGTTCTGATTCTAAATGATGGGACACTTGTACCATGGAGTAAGGGCGTTGTTGTTCCATGCTCGAAACTTATTGGAAGTTATTATGTTATGACAAATGCAACTCCAGGTATGTCATATTCATACGCACAGTTTATCAGCTGGGGTGATTATTTCATTGAAGATGATCCTGAACCCAACTGGGCATATGAAGGCATTTTAACGGAGTCCGGCAATGCGGTAGTAAGAGCGCAGTTTGCTGAAGCTGCTGCACCTGATCCTACGGATGGAACAGTATGGTTTAAGATGGTACCTCCATCAACGCCGATTCTCTCAATGGTTGTAGCCGATTCTTTTAATGATCCGTATTACGATACAGTCTGCATATTCTATCAGGAAGTTGATAAAAACGGAAATGAGACAGCAAACCATTGGTCATTTAACTATACAGTTGATAAGACAAAATAATGTAATCATCTTATGTAATGATGCTGTGTCAATGATAGCAATTGTGTTATGATGCTACGGAATTGTTACGTTTTCTTAGATACTTACATCACAAAATAGTAATGACGGTCAAGTATATGAATGCTGCAGATATGGCAAGGCCGGTAGAATAAAATCTACCGGCTTTTGTCATGTATAGAAAAGCAGAATCTTTTGAAGATAATATAGAATCAAAAGGCGGATTCCAAGTAAAAATACAAAACGGATCCCAGAAAAAAATCAAAGCGGATTCTAAGTATTAATACTAAGAATGCATATTACAGTATATAGAATGCAATGCTTTCTCTATACTGTATTTTTGTTTCAATTTTTTTTAATGGGTAAAATCAATCAGGATAAAAATAATTACGGACAACAACA
>JAGPKJ010000147.1 GCA_018053995.1 Lachnospiraceae bacterium
ACTTGCAATCGCATAAGAATGACGCTTGCAAAAGTAATAGAGATGGAGAAAAAATATGAAATCAAGCCTGCTTCACACTCCTGAGGGAGTCAGAGATATATACGGAGATGAATATGCCAGAAAAAGTAAAGTATCGGAAGAGATACTTGGTCAGATCCATAGTTATGGATACGAAGACATTCAGACACCGGCATTTGAATTTTTCGATGTATTTTCAAATGAGATAGGGACTACGCCTTCACGTGAACTTTATAAATTTTTTGACAAAGATGGGGATACGCTGGCGCTCAGACCGGACTTTACGCCGTCTATAGCCAGATGTGCTGCAAAATATTTTATGGAAGATTCAACACCGCTTCGTCTTTGCTACAGTGGCAATACATATACGAACAATTCAAATCTTCAGGGCAAGCTCAAAGAGATGACCGAGATCGGTGCTGAACTTATCAGTGATGATTCAGTATACGCAGATGCAGAAGAGATAGCACTGCTTATCAGTTCGCTTCAGAGAGCCGGTCTGAATGATTTTCAGATATCAGTAGGAAATGCGGAGTATTTCAAAGGTCTCTGTGAATATGCCGGCATAGATGAAGAGACTGAACTTAAGCTTAAAGATTTTATTGCAGGAAAAAATTATTTTGGTGCAGAGGATCTGCTTGTAGACTGTGGAATATCTGATGATAAAAGAACACTTCTTTTAAGAGTGATGGATCTGTTCGGATCTGATGAGAAGATCCTTGATCAGGCACTTGAGAGCATTACATGCGAAAGATCAAAAGAAGCAGTCATACATCTTAAGGATGTCTATGATGTACTTTGCCGATACGGTGTTGAAAAATATGTTTCATTTGACCTTGGAATGCTCAGCAAATATAACTACTACACGGGTATAATCTTCAAGGCGTTCACATACGGCGCTGGCGATGCGATCGCAAAGGGAGGCCGCTATGACAGCCTGCTGCGTCAGTTTGGAAAGAATGCTCCGGCTATAGGATTTGTCATAGTTATCGATGATCTTATGAATGCGATGAGCAGACAGAATATTGCTGTTACAGTGCCCGAACCGGTAAAAAAGATCTTATATAATCCTCAAAATTTTGATGAGAAGCTTCGTGAAGCTGAGAAGCTCAGAATCGACGGGGCGCGAGCTGCACTGATACCTGAGAATACATTAACTTCAAAGGAGAATTCAAATGGATGATGAGAGATATCTGACTGTTGCTCTCGGCAAGGGACGTCTTGCAGATAAGACAATGGAATTGTTCGAAAAGATCGGGATTTCCTGTGAGGAAATGAAAGACAAAAGTACCAGAAAGCTGATATTTACTGATGAGAAAAACAAGATGCGTTTCTTTCTGGCCAAGTCGCCGGATGTTCCTACATATGTCGAGTATGGTGCGGCAGATATAGGTGTTGTCGGAGAAGATACGATACTTGAAGAAAATAGGCGCGTGTATGAGGTCATGGATCTGGGCTATGGAAAATGTAGAATGTGCGTGTGCGGTCCCGCACAGTCAAGGGAGCTCCTTAAACATCATGAGATGATAAGAGTGGCGAGCAAATATCCGAATATTGCAAAAGATTATTTCTATAACAGAAAGTTTCAGACAGTCGATATAATAAAGCTAAATGGATCTGTCGAACTTGGACCTATAGTGAAACTTTCAGATGTTATAGTAGATATAGTCGAGACAGGATCGACGCTCAAAGAAAACGGACTTGAAGTGCTTGAAGAGGTATGTCCGCTTTCAGCCAGGATGATCGTCAATCAGGTGACAATGCAGATGCAGACGATCCGTGTTCGAAATCTTGTAAAAGAACTGCAGGATGCACAGAAAAATATCTGATGAATGTTCGTAAATAATCTGATAGATACTGGAGGAAATCATGCGTATAATAAAACTTACAGAAGAATCAAAGAAAGATCTGCTTCACGATCTTATTAAAAGAAGCCCGAATCAATATACACAATATGAGGATACGGTTAACGGCATAATAAGTGATGTGCGTGAAAATGGTGACAAAGCTGTATTTTCATATACAAAGAATTTTGACAAATGGGATTGTACACCTTCAAATGTGAAAGTAACGGAAGAAGAGATAAAAGAAGCATACGCATCACTTGATCCTGAATTTGTCAGTGTTATGAAGCGTAGTGCTGAGAATATAAGAAGTTTTCATGAAAAGCAGGTCAGGAACAGCTGGATCGATACAAAACCTGACGGATCGATACTTGGACAGAAGATAATACCGATAGAGATCTCGGGAGTTTATGTTCCGGGTGGAAAAGCAGCATATCCAAGCAGTGTACTGATGAATGTGATACCGGCAAAAGTAGCAGGTGTAAAGAGGATCATAATGACTACACCGGCGGGAAACGGCAGGGTCAATCCGGGAACACTTGTTGCCGCGGATATAGCGGGAGTACATGAGATATATAAGGTTGGAGGAGCACAGGCTATCGCAGCTATGGCATTCGGTACAGAGAGCATTCCGAAAGTTGACAAGATAACCGGTCCCGGCAATATATTTGTTGCACTTGCAAAGAAAGCATGCTTTGGATTTGTAAGTATTGATTCGATAGCAGGACCAAGCGAGATCATGGTTCTGGCAGATGAAACTGCCAATCCAAGATATGCTGCCGCGGATCTTTTGTCGCAGGCGGAACACGATGAACTTGCGAGTGCTATCATGATAACTACAAGTGAAGAGCTTGGCAATAAAGTATCAGATGAAGTGGACAGATTTCTGAGCAGACTCTCAAGAAGAGAGATAATACAGAAATCACTTGATAATTACGGATATATCCTTATAGCAGACAGCCTTGATGATGCGATAGACGGAGTTAACGTTATAGCACCGGAACATCTTGAGATACTTACATCATCACCGTTTGAAGTTATGCCTAAGATAAAGAACGCAGGAGCGATATTCCTCGGTGAAAATTCATCTGAGCCGCTTGGTGATTATTATGCAGGTCCCAATCACATTCTTCCGACAAACGGAACTGCAAGGTTCTTCTCACCGCTCAGTGTCGATGATTTTGTAAAGAAATCGAGCATAATATCTTATTCGAGAGAAGCGCTGTATAATGCTCATAAAGATATAGAGCTGTTTGCAAAAAATGAAGGACTTACCGCACACGCGAATTCTATCCACGTAAGATTTGATCAGGATTGACAGCGGAGTATTTTATTTGCAGGAAAAGGTTGATCTTGCATCGTTTATAGGAGGGAAGTACACATATGTCAAGAAAATCAGATATAGAGAGAAAGACAAAAGAAACAGATATCAAGATGACTCTTGAACTTGATGGAACAGGTAAAAGCACAATAGATACAGGCATCGGTTTTTTTGATCATATGCTGGAAGGCTTTTCAAGACATGGTCTGTTTGATCTGAATGTCAAGATAAACGGAGATCTTAATGTAGACGGACATCATTCAGTTGAAGACTGTGGTATAGTTCTTGGACAGGCTATAAAGGAAGCTGTAGGAGATAAAAAAGGAATCAAACGTTACGGATCATTCATACTTCCGATGGACGATGCACTTTGTCTTTGCGCAATCGATCTTTGCGGCAGACCGTACTTTGTATTTGACTGCGAACTTCCAACACCGATGGTAGGCGATATGGATACTCAGCTTGTACGTGAATTTTTTTATGCAGTATCTTATTCAGCAGCGATGAATCTGCATATAAAAATGCTTTCCGGCTGTAATTCACATCATATGATAGAGGCTATGTTCAAGTCATTTGCCAAAGCACTTGATGAAGCAGTCTCATTTGACCCAAGGATAAAAGACGTATTGAGCACGAAAGGAACACTCGCATGAATTATAAAAAATTTGTCCCATGCATCTATCTGTATAAAGAAAATGCGATCACATCATTAAGCGACGGAACGATCGCAGACAGTGATCCGGTAAACCTTGCCGTATATTATTCTAACTGCGGAGCGGATGAGATAATCGTTTATGACAGATCCGAGGGTGATACAGATCATGAAAAAGCGCTTGATGTCATTAAGGAGATATGCACGAAAGCTGAAGTACCTGTCATAGGCGCAGGCAATGTTGCGCGTATGGAAGATATAAAGAAACTTCTTTATGCCGGATGCAGCAAAGCATGCCTGAATTATTCAAAACGTGGAAATGTAGAGATCACAAAAGAGGTTTCGGAGAAATTCGGCAGCGACAAGATATGGCCTGCGTTTCGGATGATTCGCAGATCACGGAAAATATAGAACTTGCTGAAAAATATCTCTGCGGGG
>JAGPKJ010000048.1 GCA_018053995.1 Lachnospiraceae bacterium
TTTTGAAGGATTTAGTATGTATGCTTTTCAAATAATCCCAAAATAATTACGGTTGTATCAAGTAAATCTCAAATTGTTCCGTATGCTTCTGTTTTGATTATGCTTCAAACTACCAACCTTTAATATATTTTGCAATTAAGTCCGTAATTTCATGAGCCAACCCAGTCAATGGATTGCGTCCATTTTATCTAATTTCTACTATAGACCGTAGTCATGACGTATTTTTTAAAATTTGGCTACCATCGTATTTTTTCATTTTCTAATTTAGACCGTAGTCATGACGTATTTTTTTAAATCGGACTACCATCGTATTTTTCATTTTCTAATTTAGACCGTAAAAATAAACGAATTATCATATTTCGCTACGTACCAAATGACTTATGAAGGATGGAGTCTGCTTTAATATGAAGCGTGTTGCGGTGCTTGATCCGGCGCAGGCATCGAACGAATCCTGGAAGCAAAAAATCTCTTTGGTGATGATGCAGAGCCGGAAAGACAATATGAGATAGTTAGTAAAAATAGAAACTGTTAAGTATGAAGTCAAAATCACGAAACAGGCATTAGGCATAGAAAGATAAACGATATAGTAAACCGAAATTCACGGAATGATCACAGGTTAAGAATCCAGCCTGCTATAATATTAAGTGTGCTGTGGTAAAAACGCACACATAGGAGCTTGACAAATGGAAAAAGTCGGAGTTGTCATTTGTAACTATAATAAAGCAAAAGACGTTATTGTATGTATCAGGTCAGTACTTGAGTCTAAAAATCAGGATTTTCACATTTACGTCGTGGATAATGCATCTAGTGATGATTCAGTGCAGCGGATCCGAAAAGAATACGGTGATAACAGGAAAGTCACGCTAATATGCAATAATGAAAATCTGGGCGGATCCGGGGGCTTCAATACGGGGCTTCGAATAGCAGAAGAACAAGGATATCCGTATTTGATGTGTATTGATAATGATGCTTTTCTGGATGAAAATTGCCTAGGCGAATTGATTTCGTTTATGGAAAAAACACCAGAAGCGGGAATTGCTGCTGCAAAAATCTATCATGCAGAGAATCAGGGGTATATTCAGCAGTATGGTTCTTATATAGATTGGAATGATTATTGTGTGAATTCGCCATATTATAATTATCCTGAGGATAACACACTTCCGGAAGTGATCTATTCAGATGCGGTACCGGCATGTGCCATGATGATTCGCCGAAGTGTGATCAAAGAGATTGGATTCATGCCGGAGGAGAATTTCTTGTATTGGGATGATACAGAATGGTGTTACCGCTGTCATCTTGCCGGTTATAAAGTGGCGTCTGTCGGCAGTGCACTGGCTTGTCATGCTATGGGAGCCAAGAAAGAGGATGTAACAACGTTCCCGACTTATTATGCATGGAGAAACAGGATTTATTTTTTTATGAAATTTCTTCCTGAAAATAAAATAGGAGATATGGCAGATTCATTTTTAAATGGAATTTTTGAGATCCAGTATGAAGGGCTCTATCGAGATGAGCCAGAACGCGCAAGAACTGTCATGGCAGCGTTAGATGATGTTATTCATGGAAAGATGGGAAAAGCGGATGAAGAGTGTATATTTCCAGTAGTCCAGAGAGATCACAGGCTGGAACAGATATTAGCGGGAAAGCAGCGTCTATGCATTATAGATGCGGGATATAAAGAAGAAGCAGAATGCCTTAGAATGCGAATTATGTCAGAACAATCAGGGAAGCAGATCGCGGTTGTGAATGATATAGCAGATTGCGATGTTTCCATTACATTGTGCAAATCCATTTTTCAGATTAATGATTTTTCTATGATGACGTATTACATGGATATTGATGATAATATACTTGCATCGGAAGAAGATAGTTTGATGATCATTAATTATAATTACAGCAAGAGATTGTTTTTATATGCAGAAAAGCCGTTATTTCTTAGACTCATAAATAAAGGTATTGGAGGAACAGTATGAGAACCGAATTAACTACGCTGTGTTATATCGAGCATGATGGCAAGTATCTTATGCTTCACCGTGACTCTAAAGAAAAGGATCTTAATAAAGATAAATGGATCGGCGTTGGCGGTCATTTTGAGGATGCTGAAAGTCCTGAGGAATGTATTCGCAGAGAAGTTAAGGAAGAAACCGGACTCTCACTTATCTCACTACGGTACAGAGGGATAATAACATTTGTATCAGGGAACAGCATCACTGAATATATGAGCCTTTTCACATCAGATGAATTCGGTGGAGAGCAAATCCCATGCGATGAAGGAACGCTGGAGTGGGTAAACATAGATGATGTTCTGCGGCTAAATCTTTGGGAGGGAGACAGAGTGTTTCTGCGTCTTCTCAGAGAACGAGACAGCTTCTTTTCACTGAAACTCACATATGATGATAATGGCAATCTTATAGATGTAATGCTTGACGGATACAAATCTGAATTGTAACTTAAAATAAGTTACAATTAAAATAATCAGATAGGAGCAGCTGCCATGACAGATTACATTGAGAGAATGTTACATCAACCGATTAAAATATAAGAGTATGCTGAAATAAAAAAACTGCCACCAATATACACTGGACAGTATTTTTTTTTCCAAATGAATCTTAATGGCTCGGTATGTCTTTTGGCGGAGCCGGTAGAAAATATTTCCCTTTCCACAATGAGAAAACAATATGTACAGATAGAATTCTATACCGGAGAACAGTGCATATTATATTTGCATCATATAAATTACTATACCAAGGATGTATTGGTTCATGACTATATTCCATTTATTGGGCTATTGCTTGATAATTATGCGGAAAGACAGGTGCCGGAATGCGGTCAGATTTCATTCTTGACTCAGAAAGTGTTACTGACAGCATTATATAACAATTGGAACAATATCACTGTTACGTCTGCAGCACAGATACTTCAGGTTTCTAAGATGTCCGTGACCAGATGCTTTGATGAAATTGAAGCTATGAGTCTTCCGTATCTAAAATGCCAAGGTAGATCAAGAAAATTATCTGTAGGTCATGACAAGAAAAATATGTGGAAGACGATAAAACCTCATCTGCGTTCAACGTTGATCAGACAGTTTCGTCTTGCGGAAAAAATTTCAGCAGACCTTCCGTTAAGCGGGATGTCTGCATTGTCGAGTTACTCTATGCTGGAAGACAATTCCTACCAGACAGTTGCAGTCAGTAAAAATGATTTGAATAGTTATGGTATAAGAGAAAATAGTATGATTCCGGTTGGTGAAGAACCAACATGTATTATCCAAGAGTTGGGATATATCATAAGATATAGTGATAAAAAGGCTATAGATCCGCTTACAACAGCAATGCTGATTAAGGAGCAGAATAAGGAATGCGACCCGCGAATAGAAAAAGCAGTTGATGAGATGCTGAGGGAGTATGTATGGTAAAAGGAATTGATGTCTTCAGAGATTACTTCATGGATTATCCTGATCAATACGTTCTGATAGGCGGAGCAGCATGCGATATATCATTTGCGTCGAATAGATATAGCGAAAAAGCATCTGTATTTTTTTCAAGAAAGGAAATGAGATATGTCTGCTGAACTTGTACGTGAATACCTGAAAAATAAAGGACTTGAGGATAAGATAGTTACTCACAGAGAAACGATTGACACTGTAGAGCACGCAGCACAGCAGCTCGGATGCAGTGAAGGAGAGATCGCGAAGACGCTTTCATTTGTTGTGAATGGAAAGCCAATTCTTATTGTAATGGCTGGCAATATGCGAATCAGTAATCCTAAATTCAAGGAGAAGTTTCATGTGAAGGCGACAATGATCCCATATGACAGTGTAAGCGAAATGATAGGTCATGAACCGGGCGGAGTGTGCCCCTTTGCGGTGAAAGAAGGTGTAAGCGTCTGGCTGGACGTATCACTGAAACAGTTTGAGATCGTTCATCCTGCGGGCGGTTCTGAGTTTACGTCGGTCAAACTCACATTAAGCGAGCTTGAAAATGCGAGTAATGCAGCAGGCTGGTGCGATGTATGCAAATAAATCGATTTTTACATTACCTTTCTCCATGTGTTAGGAAGAAATAGCATCAGCATAGGGAATATCTCTAGTCTGCCGAAGAGCATATCAAATGATAAGACCATCTTGGCAAAGCCTGAAAAACCCGAAAAATTACCCATAGGACCAACGAGACTTAATCCGGGTCCGATGTTGTTGAGACATGAAAGAACTGCGGTAACGGTCGTTTCCATATCAAAATTATCAAGTGCAACAAGTGCACTTGAAATTATGATGATAAAGCAGTATAAGACTGCATAATTCATGACGCTGCGTATCATTGATTCTGATACGGTCTTTTTGTCTACAGTGAGAGTCCTGACCGCGTGTGGATGCAGAATCTTGCCTACTTCTTGTCTCGCGCTTTTAGCAAGGATCACGACACGGGAGACCTTGAGTCCGCCGCCTGTTGAACCGGCACAGGCACCTACTATCATAAGCATAACAAGGATAAAGCGTGGAAGTTCAGGCCATAGATCAAAATTTACGGATGAGAAACCGGTAGTAGTCATGATACTGGACACTTGGAAATAACTGTCGAGAAGAGCTCTTGCGCCGTTCGTATATTCTCCGACAATACATAGGAAGATGATCAGTGTCGAACCTCCCATGATACCAAGGTATGCCAGAAGCTCTTCACTGTGAAGGGCATCTTTGAAGCGCTTGATCAGCAGCAGATGATAAATGGTGAAGTTCGTTCCGAACAGCATCATAAATATAGCAATGACTGCTTGAAGATACATAGACGGATATGCGGCAATACTGTTATTTGTGATAGCAAAACCACCGGTTCCGGCAGTGCCAAATGAGACACAGATGCTGTCAAATAACGGCATTCCACCAAGAAGAAGGAGAATCACTTCAATCACAGTCATGCAGAAATAGATGACGTAAAGGATTCGCGCTGTAGAGCGAAGGTTAGGGGTAAGTTTTCCGACAGCAGGTCCCGGACTTTCCGCGCGCATAAGCTGAAAAGTCTCACCGGTACCTTTTCCAACCGACATTGGGACGATCGCAAGCAGGAAGACGAGAACTCCCATTCCGCCTATCCAATGTGTAAAGGATCTCCAATAGAGGATAGATTTCGGAAGGCTTTCGACTTCTTTGAGTATGCTGGCGCCTGTTGTAGTAAAGCCGGAAGCTGTTTCAAAGAAGCAGTTGATGGGCGATGTGATAGCACCACTGAAATAAAAGGGGAGTCCACCAAAGATTGACAGGATGATCCATGCAAGAGCTACTGCGGTAAAGCCTTCTCTTGCATAGACGCCCATCTTTTTTTGTGGAATCAGTGTAAAAAGAGTTCCAATTATCAAGCAGATGATTATTGAGATTATGAAAGCATATCTTGCAGATGGTTCATGAAAACCTATTGAAAGCAGAAGCGCAGGAATCATGAGCAGTCCTTCGAGTTGAAGGACACGTCCTAAATATTTAAGAACAACACGGATATTCATATTATTTTTCAAACACTCCTGTTTCGAATATTTCGGATAACGATTCGATAGTTCTGCCAGCGGTTACGACGATCACAACTAGATCACCCGCATTAAAGAAATCGTCGCCCTTTGGAATGATAACTTCTTTTTCACGGATGATACTTGCTACAAGAATGTCAGCCTTTATATGAAGCTTGGCCATTGTAATACCACAATATGGAGCTCCCGCAGGAACAACAAAGCTGATTGCTTCGGCATTTCCGTCTGCAATCTTATATAGAGTGTCAATTGTACCATTTATCCGACCAGAGTATATTTCAGCGGCATGGATAGCTCGTACATATCTGACTATTTCATTTGCAATGAGATAACGGGGACTGACGATAGTATCAACATCAGCGCTTTTGAGAAGAGAAGCATATTCAATATGGCTTATCTTGGTAATGGTTTTTGAAACACCCATAGTTTTGGCAAGCATTGATACAATAAGGTTTTCTTCATCAATTCCGGTAAGAGATACAAAGGCATCCATGCCGGAAAGTCCTTCTGAGAACAAAACTTCTTGATCAGTGCCATTGGCACAGATGATCTCAGCTTGAGGCAGGACTTCTGAAAGGCGTTCGCATTTTTCCTGATCTTGCTCGATTATTTTGACATGTATCTTATCAGCAATAAGGTCTTTGGCAAGATAGACGGAGATGATGCTCCCACCCATTATCATGACATTATGAACTTCGCGTTGCGTGAGCCTGCACATTTTGGCAATAGAAGCAAGATTACTATGTGCAACTGCGACAGTAAGGGTATCCGCAGCAGACAGCTTGAAGCTCCCGGATGGAATAGTGATCTTTCCCCTATGATCAACAACACATATGAGTCCATTGCCTTTAAGTATTGAACTGACCTCGTCAAGTCTTTTATCAGCAAGAACGCTGTTATCTGTTATTTTCCATTCAACAAGCTCTACACGGTCAGATGCAAAAGAATCTCTTTTTATAAATCCGGGATACTGCAAAAGTCTGAAAATCTCTCTGGCAGCGAGCTTTTCGGGGTTGATTATCATTGAGATTCCCATATGTGAACGCATGAAATCTATCTGCTCATCGAATTGCGGATCGCGGACTCTGGCAGCGGTATGCCTGCAGCCAAGCATTTTTGCAATATTGCAGCATAGCAGGTTGGTTTCATCTTTTGGAGTGACGGAAATTAAGAAATCACATTCGGAAACACCGGCTTCTTCGAGTGTTTTTACAGCCAGACCGTCTCCAACAACGACTGCGACATCAAGAACATTTTGGAGATCTATCAGAGGTTTTTCACTTCTATCAACAACAACGACATCATGTCCTTCTTCACATAGCATCTTTGTGAGAAGCGACCCGACCTTGCCGTTTCCTACGACAACAATTTTCACTTTATTTGCCCACCCTTTACAGGTAAATTTGTAGTACTGTCATAATAATCGCGCATAAAATAAGCCCGATTCCGATCAATAGAAATAATCTTACAAGAAATTTTGGATTCTCTTCAGGGACATAGATTGTTTTAGGATTTGCAGGATCATACATTAGCTCAATGGTAGTGCCATCAGCAAATTGAGGCTTGGCTGATCCCAAGTTACTGACAACCTCAATGCAGAGTCCATCAGCATAGTATTGATAGACGGGGTACCACGATGTTGAAGGTACTTCGTCTGCAGTAGTGGCAAATGAGGTCTTTTTTTCTGACCGGACAACGGTACCGGTTGTTACCATAGTACATCTGCTGAGTTTTTTTCTGATAGAAGATCGGAGCAGCAGAGCGGTAGTGATAAAGCAAAGCCCGATTAAACATAATATGCCGCATATGAATTTGAATGTGATAGTAGTGTTCACTTTGTATCTTTCTGTTCGTCTGGAACGATCTGTCCATCAACAACTTTAAGTTCTCCAAGCTGATCCAGGACACCATGCCGAAAATCCATTTCTTCACGGTCTTGAAATCCGATAAAGAAAAACTCAGCTATTGCATCTTTGTTAAAGAAGAACAGATGATTTGAATCGACGATACCTTGCGGATATACGCAGCCGGCATAATCGTAGATCTGATTATTATCGCCCTGGCATACTACGCGGCCGCATATCATTACCTTCTTTTCTCCATCTGTCAGCCTTACGATTGAACCTATAGGTAATAGATCTTTATACATATATGATTTCCTCCTTAAACATTATCAATGTTACCACTCAAATTTGAATTCAGTCCAGTCAACATCTATATCAAGACCTAGTCCTACACCTGCACCTAACGATGCTGATCCGTGTATTCCGCCTGTTGTTACCGCACCGCCTGCCTTTGCTCCGACACCTCCGGCGTTTCCGGTAACTGCAGCATCGATCTTTACTCCGAAGATCGTTATTCCGCCCTTCACAGTTCCTGTTGCCAGATATGCTTCAGCCCCAACCTTTCCATCAATGCCGATACCAGTCTGCGTGTTTCCGTTAGCGTCTTCGTATGTGATCACTCCAACACCTGCCTCGGCCGATGCACTTGCAGTCGCCAGTTTACCTTCCGCTGATAAATGCAGATTGTTATCATCGGATCCAAAACTGGTCTCAGCCTTTCCTTCAGCTGCCGTTGCAGTTCCTTTTACTTTTGCAAATAATTGAGGGGCAAGTTTGCCGTCCTTATATAAAGAAGCGGCAATCGTGCCGGTTGCTTCTACCTTGCCAAGTGTTCCGGTGAGCTTGCCATCCAAACGACCGATGCTTCCTTCCAGACTGCCGGTAGCTACGTGACCGCTGCCCTTTGCTTCGGCTTCTATCAGGCTGACAGAGTCAAGTTTTATTTTTCCATCATCATCATCCTGCTTATATTTGATGCCGGATTTAATTGAAGCAGTGAAACTTCCACCAAATAATCCGCCTGAGGCAGATCCGGATGCTTCGTGCCCGGCGAAAGTACCGGAAGCAGAAACTGCGCCACTGATCCATTCATGGCTTTTCTTATCATAACTGCCGGAAGTCCTTTCAACGATTCTTTGTTCAGTGCTTTCATATAATTTTGCAACAGAATTTAATCCATCTTTTATATGCTGCATTGCAATCTTATGAGCGGCAATGTTATCTAAACATGAATTGATGCTGCGCTGTATTCCAGAGTCAAATGAGGAACTTATGATTGAATTTCCAGCTTCATTTTTAAAATCTGTTTGCAGAGATTTAAGGGAAGATTCAGTTTCTTTCAACTCATCAGCCAATAGCCTGATCTTTTGTAATTGTATACTTACTTCAGCCATTCTTTACTCCTTAAACTGAAAGTAGTAAATGTATCATGATGCTACGAATTGCTTCACTTCCTTCGGAAGCTTGCATCATTCTGTCATGATGCTACGAATTGCTTCGCAATTCTGTCATGATGCTCTTCATGCAAGCATGATCGCATAATGACTTTGAAACCCTTACATCATAATATTATACTTCAAGTCGATATATAGTTGACATTTTATTTTACAGATTTATAATGTTAACCATCAAAGAAAAGAGGTTAACCATGAAAAAGATATCTACGAAAGAAATTACATTTTGTGCGATATTCATCGCACTCACCACTGTTGGCGCATATATACATATTCCGCTTCCACTAGGTGATTACTATTCACTTCAGTTATTATTCATCTTATTGGCAGGAATTCTGCTGGGACCGGTATATGGAACTATATCGACGGCATGCTATGTACTTTTAGGACTGCTCGGAGTTCCCGTATTTGCAGGTGGTGGCGGCTTTGGCTATATATTCAATCCGAGCTTCGGTTATCTGATCGGATTTATAGCGGGTTCGTGGATATGCGGTCTTATCGTCAGTCGTGCTGAGAAGAAGACACTTAAGGTCATGATGGTCGCCTGCTTTGCGGCACTTGTCGTTGTATATGTGATCGGTCTGCCGTATAAATATCTCATACTGAATTATTATACACATACTCCTATCACGTGGGTGCTCGTGCTGGCAGCATGTTTCCCCATCGACCTTCCGTGTGATATTATTCTTAGTTTTCTGTGTGCGTGTCTGTCAAAAAAGCTCTATCCGGCTTTTATGAAGATATATCAGCCGATGAACGTTCAGAAATCTGTGTCGTGATAAAAAAGGAGTCGAATATATATGGATATTCAGAAGCTTAAGGAAGAAGTAATAGATGGAAAATTGATCACAAAGGATGAGGCTATGGAACTTGGCACAGCTCCGGTAAAAGAACTTTGTGATGCGGCAAATGAGATACGTGCTCATTTCTGCGGCAATAAGTTTGATCTTTGCGCGATCATCAATGCGAAAAACGGGAGATGCAGTGAGGACTGCAAATATTGTGCACAGTCGTCTCATTACCATACAGATGTCGAATCGTATCCGTTACTTGATACAGAGGCTATCCTTAATGAAGCTGAACATGATGATAAGGGTGGTGTGCAGCGCTATGGAATCGTTACATCCGGAAGGAATCTGAGTGATAAGGAAGTTGACAGTGTGTGTGACAGCATTCGTGCTATCCGTAAAAATACGAACATAGCTGTCTGTGTTTCGCTCGGTCTTTTGTCCACCGCACAGTTTGGAAGATTAAAGGAAGCCGGGGCATCAAGGGTGCATAATAACCTTGAATCCTCACCGGATTTTTTCAAGAAGGTCTGCACCACGCATACAACGCAGGATAAAGTCGATACGATAAAGGCTGCACAGAGTGTAGGTCTTACCGTATGCTCAGGCGGAATCATGGGTCTTGGCGAGACGATAGAAGACAGAATCGACCAGGTGCTTTATCAGAGAGAACTTGGAATAAAGTCGATTCCGGTAAATGTCTTAAGCCCTATACCCGGGACACCGTTTGCTGATAATAAACCATTATCTAAAGAAGAGATATGCCGCACGATAGCAGTATACCGCTTCATTATCCCTGACGCTTTTATACGTATGGCTGGCGGTCGCGGCCGCATGGATGATAAAGGAAAAGCATGTTTTGAAAGCGGTGCAAATGCTGCGATAACTGGAGATATGCTCACCACATCAGGATACACGATCGAGACTGATCTTAAGCTTATTCACAGCCTGGGATTCGAGGTGTTATCCCATGAGTAAGAATAAGTGCAGGAAGGTGTTCGTGACCGGTACGGATACTGATATCGGTAAAACTTACATTACAGGACTTATCATCAAAAAGATGATAGATTCAGGCTTTGATGCGACTTATTTTAAAGCTGCTGCGTCGGGAAATGAAAAGGATGATAATGGTGATCTTATCCCTGGAGATGCTGCTGTTGTAAAGAAGATATCCGGACTTAGAGATGACCTTAAAGATCTTATTCCATACGTATACGAAGTCGCGCTTTCTCCGCATCTCGCTTGTCAGATAGAAGGTCATCCTGTTGATATGGATGTTGTGAGAAGGTACTATCAGGCGCTTTGCAGCAGACATGAATATATCACGATGGAAGGCAGTGGCGGCATACTCTGCCCTATAAATGTAACGTCTTTGGAAAATGAGATATGGCTTGAAGATGTCATTAAGGAATTTAAGATGAGCTGCATCGTGATCGCAGATGCAGGACTTGGCACTATAAACCATACCGTGCTCACCACAGAGTATATGAGACATGCAGGCATCTGCGTGAAAGGAATCATCTTAAATCATTATCATCCGGGTGACCGTATGGAAGAAGACAACATCAGAATGATAGAGCGAAGATCAGGCATCAGAGTCATAGCCAAAGTGAAAGATGGCGATACTGATCTTGATATTGACGGAGATTATCTATCATCACTATATGAATGATATACACGGGTCTTGGTATCACTAAGGTGATATTGAGGCTCTTTTTTTACATCTTACCGGTCAAATCTGACCTGTCACTTCAAATCTGTTTACAGAAAAAAACGTGCCGATATAATGAAAAATGTCGACAGGGAAAAACAAAACATGTAAACAGATGCGGCGCGAACGGCGCTGGAGGGAAAAGGTCAAGGATATGAATAAAGAAGACAGAAAGACTTCGATAATAAACAGAGATTTTATAATGGTGGTAGTAGGACAGATCATATCACTGTTTGGTAACGCGATAATAAGGTTCGCACTTCCGCTATACCTGTTGCAGGTAACAGGCTCGGCGGCACTATTTGGGACGATATCGGCGATAGCACTTGTGCCGGCAGTTCTTATGTGCCCGATAGGCGGTATCCTTGCTGATCGGGTAAATAAGAGAAATATCATGGTTGTTCTCGACTTCATAACGGCAGGTCTGGCAGCGTTCTGCTTTGCGACTATCAGCCGGTTTGATGTAGTAGTCGTGATAATGATAACGATGCTGATATTATATGGAATACAGGCTGCATACCAGCCGTCAGTCACAGCGAGCATTCCGCTGCTTGTTCCAGAAAAAGATATAATGACAGGAAATGCCATCATCAATATGGTCAATTCTATTTCCGGTATGCTTGGACCCGCCATCGGCGGTGTGATATTCGCATTTGCCGGAGTAAGACCGATACTGTTCATGGCGATCTTCTGCTTTGCTGCATCAGCGATAATGGAGATATTCATAAAGATTCCTTATCAGAAATCTGAGACAAATGGAAATATGATCACGATAGCGATGAGCGATATGAAGCAGGGAATCCGCTTTATGATAAAGGATAAGCCGGAAGTGATAAAGGCATGTCTTATCCTTGCAGGTATCAACTTAGGACTGTCTGCATGCATAATAATCGGGACACCGGTCATAGTAACAGAAAAACTTGGATTTAGCGCAGCACTTGGCACTAGAATGTATGGATACATGGGAATCGCAGATGGAGCAGGCGGAATATTGGGCGGCATACTTGCCGGCGTATTTGCTAAGAAAGCGAAGATCAGGACTCTGCCGCTGCTTGTATTTGGCTGCGGTGTGACACTTGTTCCTATCATTCTTGCACTTACATTTCCGATAGATGGCATGGCTGCCTATTGGATAATCTTCGTCAGCGTGTTTATAATGATGGTGGAAGCTATGTTCGCTTCTATACAGATGATATCATATCTTCAGATACTGACACCACAGAACATCATGGGCAAGGTGATAAGCTGCGCGACATGTATATGCATGTGCGCAACACCGATCGGTCAGGTGATATATGGTGCAGCATTTGAATACTGCAGTCATTCTGCGTATGTAATACTGGCTGCATTCGTCTTTAATACTATTGTGGTGATCGCGTCGATAGGACCTTTTAAGCAGATGGAAAATGTAATGTCTGAGGCGGATGCCGCATGAGATATGATATATGAGATATATGAGATACGAGATATATGAAACACATGAAACACATGATATGATGGGGAGCTGGTGATGCTGAATATATGAAGATAAACATTGAAGTTGATACTAGCCTGGCTGATAGCGAGGTCATCATAAGATGTCCCGAGATCAGCACTGATATCATGGAGATTCAGAAGATGCTCACGGAGATCAGTGCAGGAAAGAACGGGCTTGTATTTTATAAGAAAGATAAAGAATTTTATTTCCCGGTAAATAAGATACTTTTCTTTGAAACCTCGGAAAATGGGATAGATGCGCACACAGCGGATGATATCTTCAGGGTGCACCAGAAGTTGTACGAACTGGAAGAACTGCTTCCCTCTTATTTCCTCAGAGTTGCAAAATCCACGATACTCAATACCCGCGCGGTATACAGTGTCACAAGGAATATAACATCTTCGAGTATCGTTGAATTCAGGGGAACGGTCAAGAAGGTCTATGTATCACGAAACTATTATAAAGCATTGAAAGAGATGCTCGATGACAAGACACTTAGGAGGTCATAGTGATGGATAAAAGAAAAGCCAGAAATAGAAGAGAACAGATCTTTTGGGGCATAGCGCTGATCGCGATCGCTGCACTTACAGTGGCTGGTGGAATGGGGTATCTCGGCGGACTCAGCTTTATCACGATATTGCTTACGGTGGTGTTCGGAATTACGCTCATAAGGAGCCTTTTCCCGATAAATTTTACAGGCATTCTGTTCTCACTTGCGTTTCTCGGGATAGTCTATAATAAGCAGCTTGGAATCGAGAAGCTTTCTCCATGGACACTGCTTCTGGTGGCGCTGCTTGGCAGCATAGGACTGACGTTGATATTTGGTCATAACCACCACGCGCATGATCATTCGCATAATCACAATGATGCGGCATTTGCATACTGTGAAAATAATGAAGTCATAAATGAAGCGGATGACAGCCATGTGTATCAGAGTACACGGTTCGGTGGCACAACAAAGTATATCAATTCAGATAATTTCAAGGAAGCTACTCTTGAATGTGAGTTTGGCGGATTGGAAGTGTATTTCAACAACGTGAAGGTACCGGAACATAACGCAAAGATTTCGATATATGCGAACTGCGCAGGCGTAGAACTTTATATCCCAAAAGAGTGGAAAGTGGTCGATAACATCCACTGTTCTCTCGGAGCCGTATCTTACGACAATCAGCCGTCATCTACAGGCGATGTTACAGTCGCACTTGAAGGCGAAGTCAAGATAGGCGGAGTCGATATCAAATA
>JAGPKJ010000008.1 GCA_018053995.1 Lachnospiraceae bacterium
GCTTACAAATACAAGTGCCAGAAGGATACTTGGAAATGCGAAGAGCGCATCGTTGACTCTCATAAGGATCTTATCAACTATACCGCCGAAGTATCCCGTAAAAGCACCGATTATAACACCGCATATGCATCCTATCGCAACAGTTCCGACTGCGACTTCAAGCGTATTGCGGCTTCCAAGCAGCACCCTGCTGAAGACATCACGTCCGAAATTATCACATCCCATAATATGTTTTACTGAAACACCCGCAAGTTTTGAGGCATTGTCCATTGCGTTAGGATCGTATGGCAGCCAGAATATCCCAATGATCGTCGCTGTCATTATGATTCCCGTTATTATTGATCCGATTATAAAGTACGGATTTTTATATTTCTTATTCATTCGCCGGCCTCCGTTATACGCGGATCGACTGCCTTATATATCAGATCTACTGCAAAATTCGCTACTACAGCAGTAAATGCGATGCACATGATTATCGCCTCAACTACAGGATAATCCCTGTTTGATATTGATGTCAGAAGCGTCCTTCCGATTCCCGGAATACTGAATACCTGCTCGATTATGATGCTTCCTGCCATCATATCTACATATGTCATCCCAAGAAATGTGATGACCGGTATGATAGCGTTTTTGAGCACATGACCGTATAAGACCGCATTTGTCCTGTTTCCTCTGCTGTATGCAGTCCTGACATAATCAAGTTCTGATTCCTTAAGGATCGATTCTTTCAAGAGCTTTGTAGCCATCGCACTCTTAGGAAGCGCTACTGCGATCGCGGGAAATAACATATATCCCATAAACCCGGCTATGCTTCTGTGATACGAGACGTACCCGCCAGGCACGAACAGATGAAGTATCTTCCCGAAAATAAAAGTTATGATTATACCGCCAAAAAATGACGGAATCGACATAAAGACCTGATTTACCGCAGTAAGTGCGAGATCCTGCTTACTGCCCTTATGCTTCGCCATATGGATTCCGAGCGGCACAGAGATGATCATCATGATGATAAATGCAAACGTTGTAAGTGTAAGCGTTACCGGAAGCTTATCCGCGATCATATTTCTGACAGGCATGCTGTAGCTGTATGACTTTCCCATGTCTCCCTTTATGAATGAAGAAGCCCACTCCGCATATCTCACCATCACCGGTCTGTCAAGACCCATAGTATGCCGCAATGCTTCAACGCTTTCCTTCGTCGCCTGTGTTCCAAGCTGATGTACTGCCGGATCTCCCGGTATCACCGCGAACGCAAGAAATACAAGGAGTGATACTATAAGCAGCGTCACGATTATGGATACTATTTTCTTTCCCAAAAATCTAAGCATAATTACATCCTCTGGCAATTCTCAAATATATCTTTCTGTCACATCTCATAAACTGCATCATGTATCAAAACACCCGAAACACGATATTTCACGATGTTCCGGGTTATTCATCTTATTTTGCAGAAGTATCATCTGCCAGTTTCAGGCTGGCGATATCCTGCACATAGAGCGGATAGAACTTGTATCCTGTATATTTCTTGTTAAGAGCTACATAGCATGGAAGATCCTGGATATATACGTTTGCCGCGTCATCTGCGAGTATTTTTTCGCATGAAAGATACAGCTTGGTCTTCTCAGTGTCGTCTATGCTTGCGGAAGCTTTTGCATACGTATCGTCGTATTCCTTATCGCTGAAATTGACAAAATTGTTGTCAGCGTCTGAGGTAAAACGTCCCAGAAGTGCTGATGCAGTAAGAGTCGAAGCATCGACACCAATGACCGTCGCTTCATATTTTCTGTTCGTATAAGTGTCTGAAAGCCAGGAATCCCACTCAACAAGGTTGATATTTGCCGTGATTCCGACTTTCTTAAGCTGTTCCACGATAACCTGCGCAGTATCGATATGCTGCTGATAATTAGAAGGAACTGTTATGGAAAATGAGAAACCATCCGGATATCCCGCATCCTTAAGGAGCTGCTTCGCCTTCTCAGGATCATATGAATATGTATTATTCAAGCTTTCGTCATAATACTTTGTAAAATTCGGATACATGCTGCTTCCGATTCTCTCGCCTTTACCACCTGATACATACTGCATTATCTCATCAGGATCTATCGCGTAGCACATAGCCTGTCTTACTTTGATATCATCGAACGGCTTTACTTTATTATTAAGATACAGCGCCTGAACAAGATTCATCGTTCCATCAAGCACTTCAAAATCATCATCTTTTCTTATCTGCTCGGCCTGTGTATCCGTAAGTCTTGCAAACATATCGATCGAACCGCCCTCAAGATCGCTCACGAGCGTATCTGTGCTTGCGCATACTTTGAAAGTCACGTCCTCGATATTCGCTTTAGTACCCCAGTAATCATCAAATTTCTTAAGTACAACACTATCCTGCGGTGTCCATGAGACAAATTTGTATGGTCCCGTTCCAATAGGCGCTGTCTCTTCATTTGCCTTATTTGCTTCAGGCACGATAGCACATGTCAGATACGCAAGGAAATCAGAATCCGATTCTTTCAGGTTGATGACGACCGTCTTGTCATCCGGTGTCTCGATCTTATCGATATTAGAAAATGCCGCAACATACGGTGTCCCTCCGTCTGTTCCGGCACATTTATTCAGTGAATAGCTGATATCCTGCACCGTCACAGGGCTCCCGTCCTGGAACTTTATACCGTCACGAAGTGTGAAAGTATATTCTTTTGCGTCTTTTGATACTTCGTAGCTGCTCGCTACGGCAGGAATCAGATTACCATCGCTGTCGGGCTTTACAAGTCCTTCAAACACGTTAAAGAGCACCTCTTTAGTTCCCGCCGCCACTGCTTTGTGAGGGTCAAGACTGTCAAGATCTTGAGGTATTCCAATGGTAATTTCGGAAGTATTCCCACCTGACTTGTCGCCTGAGCATCCTCCCAGTGCAACAGTAAGCGATGCGATCACTGCTGCGAAGATTCCTTTCAGAATTTTCTTTTGCATGTCACATTCCTCCCTGCCGGCTTTTACCGGCAAAACAATATTAAGTTATTTATTTAACAATGTGTTACCCTGTTATTCTATGCGCATCTATCCAAGAAATCAAGTGTATTGTGCAAACACATGGAACCGTTCGGAGCAAAGCTCACAAAAATAGAAGAGAACAGATCATCGACCTGTTCTCTTTCAAATATCACGCTTTTGTATCTCTATGTGGTTCCTGAAGAACCTTCGTCAGTTCGTCCATGAATGTGTTCACATCTTTGAATTCACGATATACCGATGCAAAACGGACATATGCTACAGGATCCAGATCTTTAAGCTTGCCCATAACAAGTTCGCCTATAACCCGGCTTGGAACTTCCTTATCATCATAACTGAAGACTTCTGTCTCGATTGAATCAACAAGCTGACTGATCTGCTGAGCGCTGATCGGTCTCTTGTGGCATGCACGCAGCACACCTGCTTCTATCTTTGACCTGTCATAAGTCTCGCGGTTATTATCTTTCTTAATGACGATAAGCGGAATTGTCTCAATCTTCTCATATGTAGTGAATCTCTTATTACACTCATCACATACTCTACGCCTTCTTATCGTATTGTTATCGTCAGCCGGACGACTATCAATGACTCTTGTATCCTCATGTCCACAGTAAGGACATCTCATGTGACACCTCCGTATAAAGCGATGTATTATGTATCTCCGTTATTTTTCTTCTGAAGAAAATCCGGTATATTAAGCGTTCTTGGCTGAACACTGCTGCTGAAATCAGCCGGTTTCTTTATCTGTGGCAGAGGCTGTATCGGCTGTGCCGCTTTCCCGGGATGATTTACGACTGTCTTGCCATTTATAGTTCTGGCTTGTGACATCGTGCCATGCTGTTCCTGATTCTGTACCGCCGCAGGTCTTACTGTCGTAGATGCCGGAATACTCTGATTATGCCATGACGTCGGAACTGTGTATCCGACATGCTGCTGCGGAGCATCCTCAGAAAATGTTTCAGCGATTCCCGTTGCGATAAGTGTAACTCTGCATGAATCAGACTGGCTCTTATCGTCAAGTGCACCAAATACAAGATTGACATCAGTACCGGTTATAGTCTCAACATACTCTGTTGCTTCATATGTATCCGGAAGTGATATATCTCCAATAAAGTTCAGGATAATATCAGTAGCACCCTGAATCGATGTTTCAAGAAGCGGGCTGTCAACAGCCATCTTGACTGCATCAAGTGCTTTATTCTCGCCCTTGCCTTCGCCCATGCCGACATGAGCAAGACCCTTGTCTTTCATTACTGTACGTACGTCAGCAAAGTCAAGATTGATCGTAGACGGAATATTTATAAGATCTGTGATTCCCTGAACTGCCTGCTGAAGAACAGCATCTGCCATCTCCATAGCTTCATTGAATCCAACCTTCTTATTTACCTTCTTAAGGATCTTATCATTAGGTATACAAATCAAAGTATCAACATTCTCACGCAGCTTTTTTATGCCTGCTTCGGCATTTCTACGTCTTGTCGATCCTTCAAATGAAAACGGTTTCGTTACAACGCCTACAGTAAGCATTCCCATGTCTTTTGATATCTTCGCAATGACAGGAGCTGCTCCGGTACCTGTTCCGCCACCCATACCACAGGTAACGAATACCATATCCGCACCTTTAAGAGCCTCAGTGAGTTCGTCAGTATTCTCCTCTGCTGCTTTCTCACCGACTTCCGGCTTTGCTCCGGCACCTAATCCTTTGGTAAGCTTCTCGCCTATCTGAATCATCTTAGGTGCTTTGCACAGTCTCAGTGCCTGTTTATCCGTATTTACCGCTATAAATTCAACGCTCTTGATATCCTGCTCGATCATCCTCTTGACCGCGTTGTTGCCGCCGCCGCCAACACCGATAACGATGATCTTCGCTTCTGAATCAGAGTCATTAGACTTTACTTCTATCAAGATGTTACCTCCTTAAATTCCCGAATAGCCACACTAAACATAATATAATCATTTTCAAGATTATTCAACCTTATTTTTGAATAATAAATCGAATATTTAACCATTTTTATTGTTCATCGTTTTTTTCTGTAAACGTTATCGTATTTCCATCCTTATAATCAGTAAGATCCAGTGAGCCTTCTTTTCCCTTGAGCTTAGTCAATATCTCTGGAAGTACTGCCACTTTATCATCTATATTATCCTCTGTTCCAAGGTCAGCTTCGACCTTGTCGAAATACAGGATAACATTGTAATCCTTATCAAAATATATCTTATCTGCATCCAGCTCATATTTTTCCATCAGATGCGTTATTGACAATATCTCTGAAAAAACTTTTGAATCAGGCACAGGAAGCTGTTCATATAAGACAACATGGTCAAACTCCAGCCCTGCCACCTCAGGTATACCGCTTATCTCCTTATCAGAGACTTCTGCGATCACACCATCTTTATCAAAATACATATATTTCCCAAGATATTCTACATATCCGGCGAGTGATTTTTCATATACCGTAACTCTGATCGTATCGGGCTTTTCTATAGTAACGCTCATCGTTTCGATAAATGGAACATCTTTTATCTCTTTATTCCTGTACTTTATCGAAAGATATATCGTACTCTTTCCCATCCTGCCTTTTGTAACGATGTCTGCAATCTGCTCATCGGTATAATGCACATTGCCGTCTACATTGACTGTCTTTACGGTGTACTTCTTATTTATCAGAAATAATGTAACGATGACCGCTGCAAAAATGCTGATAAGCACAAGCGCCTTACGCATCTTGTAGATGTTTATTCTGTTTTCGACGTCAGCATGAGATCTGCGACGGCGTCTTTTTCTCTGGCTCTTTCGTAAATCATTTTTCATATCACAGATCCTTGAATCTTATTCCACGGCTCACACTCAGGACAAAACCCATCTCGATCAGCAGACACATGAGCGAACTGCCTCCATAACTGATAAATGGAAGTGAGATTCCAGTATTTGGTATCATATTTGTCACAACTGCTATGTTTAGAATGACCTGAATCGCGACATGAGCCATCACACCGACAACCAAAAGTGCTCCATACAGATCCTCGGAATTATCAGCGATTATCATGCATCTCCATATCAGGAGAACAAACATGAGTATTACTGCGCCGGCTCCCATAAGTCCAAGATCTTCACATATTATAGAAAAGATCATATCATTCTGAGCTTCAGGAAGATATTTGATGATAAGCGTACTGTTGCCAAGTCCTTTTCCAAAAAGGCCACCCGATCCGATCGCATAGAGCGCCTGCATCGTCTGAAATCCTTTGCCACTCGCATACGCCTCAGGATCACGCCACGCCCTTATTCTCTCAAGTCTGAACGATACACTTCCGTCTGATGGAGCATTTACCGCTATCATGATCACGACCGCGGCGATAGCCGCCAGAAAAAGGATCAAGAGAATATACCTTCTATAATCCGGTGTTGATACAAAAAGCATCACAAATGCGATCCCGCAAACTATCAGGGCTGAGCTCAAGTTTCTTGTGATCCCGTATATCGGGAGTGCAAGCGGCAGCGCCATGATCAGCACAAGCCAAAATCCTTTTCGCGTCTGGGTATAACTTCCAAGTCTGCAAATAAAATCTGCGAGAAAAAGTATTATCGCTATCTTTGCGATCTCTGCCGGCTGAACTGATACCGAGCCAAAATAGATCCATCTCTTTGCGCCATTTACTTCTCTTCCAAACGGTATTATCAAAAGTATCATAGTAAAAGCGAAACCATATATAATAACTGAAAATCTCTCCCAAAAATGATATGGAATCACCATTGTTACGAACATTCCTACTATCCCGATTGCAGCTGCTTTCGACTGCTTTTTCAGATAATATGCAGCTCCGCCTGCTGTCTGACTTGCCGAATAAGAACTTGTAGCATAGACCATTACAAGTCCGAAGACGACTAAGAAAAATATGATAACGATCAGATTTTTATCGACATAGCTCTGACTCGCCATTTTTTTTCGTCTTTCTTCAAATCGGTTTGACACTTTTCCCCCTTAATTTGCATATCAATTGTCAGTATTCGAGCTGATAATTATAATACTTGGTGCTTATCTTACTTACCATGCTCCCGCAAGTGAGATCATGCATAACAGTGCTGTTACAACTGAAAATACGGTGACAACTTTTGTCTCCGCCCATCCGCCAAGTTCAAAGTGGTGGTGTATCGGAGCCATCCTAAAGAATCTCTTTCCATGTGTTGCCTTGAAATATAATACCTGAATCATCACAGATACAACTTCAAGCAGATAGATAAATCCGAATATTATGATATATATCGGCATCTGCATCGAATAAGCTGCAGCCGCCACAAATCCGCCTATTGCAAGTGATCCTGTATCTCCCATAAATATCTTTGCCGGATATGCATTGAACATAAGAAATCCCATGAGTCCGCCGATAACAGCGCATGTGAAAGGTTCAATATTATTTTTTGTCATAAGAGATGCGACGGTAAAGAATATCGCTACGGGAATAGTGACTGTGCTGAGCTGTCCATCGATTCCATCCGTAAAATTTGTTCCGTTCACTGTTCCCAAAACAGCGATGATAAGGATCACATAATTTCCCCATCCAAGATCAAGATAATGCCCGTTCATGAACGGAATCTTCATTGCAAGGCTCATCCCGTCTCTCTGCATGAGCACTATCGTAAATACTACGGTAAATAAAGTCTGAAGTGCAAGCTTCTGCCATGCCCTTAATCCCATCGAGCGTTTCAGCACAACCTTTATGAAATCATCGATAAATCCTATAAGACCAAATCCAAATGTAAGTATCATGACCGGTATGATCTCGGGATATCTTTTCCCATAGATAAGTGTGACGACCAGTATCCCTGCAAGAAAAAATATTCCACCCATTGTTGCTGTGCCAGTCTTCTTGAGATGACTTGACGGTCCGTCTGTTCTTTCTGTCTGACTTATCTTAAGACGCTGAAGTGCCGGAAGCATAAGTTTCCCTACTATAAATGTCACTGCAAATGAGATGAGCACTGAAAACAGCATATCCGTTCCTATTTGACCAAATATCATTGAATATTTCCTCGTCTTTCTCTATAGCCTAATTTGCATTATCAGCGCCTGCGGCTGAATCTTTTCCACTCTGTGATGCACTGCCATCTGATCCGCCGGACGGAGTAGTCTGTACCTTGCCATTCTCATCTTCTGACGGAAGTACACTGACTCCGATAGATGCTCCTGTATTAGGATCTATATAACCGCCGGTATTGGGATCAATTGCATATCCTGTTGCCGCATCGATTGGATATGTCTTCCATATCTCCTCGTCTTCTGCTGCACCGTCTTGCCCTGCCTGACCTTCCTGATCTGAAGTCTTATCTGCACTTTGATCTGCATTCTGAGCATCACTCTTGTCTGCACTTTGATCCGCATTCTGATCATCGCTCTTATTTACACTCTGATCGCCGCTTTGATCCGCCGACTGTCCGCTATCATCACCACTGCTGTTCCCGCTTACTGTCGCAGTATCACTGCCGTTCTGATATACCGCTGTGATATCAGCCGCAGCAAGTTCTGCTTTTTCATCGTCGGAAAGTGGCTCCGTCATATATATATGCTCATAAGGCAGCATCTCTGTAAGAATGGATCTTACTAACTTAGTCGCATATTTTGCATCATCCTGTGCTACGGAATTTGGTCTGTCAACTACAACATAGATCGCATATTTTGGATCATCAGCGGGAGCATATCCCATAAATGATACAACATACTGTCCGTTTCCACGTGGAAGTGTCTCGGCTGTTCCGGTCTTACCGCCTATCATGTACCCGGCAGGTCTTGCTGTCTTACCTGTTCCATGTTCACCTGTGACTACCTGATTACAGTATGTTATGATCTTTTTGCTCGTTGAAGATGATATTGTCTGTTTAAGTACACGTGGTTCAACATTCTGTATCGTAGCACCGTCAGAACTTACTATCTTGCTCACAACATGCGGTTCATAATAATCTCCGCCGTTTATAAGCGAACAGAATCCGGTTATCGTCTGAATCATCGTAACATTGAAGCCCTGTCCGAATGAGTTCGTTGCAAGTTCTGTAAGTCCCATATTATCCGCATCGTAAACAAGATTAGCTGTCCGTGATTCTCCTGCGAGATCGATATTTGTCTTATATCCGAATCCAAAGTTGCCCTGATAACGGATAAACTCGTCTTTTCCTGTCGCAAACGCAATCTGCATCAGGCAGACATTGCATGATCTTTCGATTGCCTCTCCAACTGACAGCACTCCGTCACCGTTTCTGTTATGGCAATATATTGGCCATCCACCGACATCCAGATGTCCTTCACAGTCATATGTCTCATTTCCCGTGATCGAACCTGAATCAAGTGCTGCCGCTACTGTAAACGGCTTGGCTACAGAACCCGGCTCGTATGTTGAAGATATACACTGATTTTTCCATAATAAATTCAGATTCTGATAGAGTGTATCATCATCCATCTGATCTATGCTGTCCTTAGTCACATACAGAGGTGCGATGTATCCTGCGCCTTTATTATCTGTGCCTGAAGCCGCATCGCCATCTGTCGTATCGCTCTTTTCCGTAGTATCGCTGCTTTTTTCTGCATCGCTGTTATCCGCAGTTTTGTCCGCATTTGCGCCATCGCTGTTTGAACCATCTGAATTATCTGCATTCTGGTCTTTTGTATCAGTGCTTTCGTCCGTGCCTGTCGAAGATACGATCTTATTTATCTCGGTTGTCCCATCAGTCTTGTTACCTGCTGAATCAACTTCTCTTGCGCCTATAAGTGCTTCTGTGTTTCGTGGTTCATTCAAATTAAATGTCGGATAGTCCGCCATTGCGATAACATCGCCTGAATTGACTTCCATTATTATGCATCCCACATGTTCCGCACCGTTGCCATCATGAACCGCCCCTGCGTATTCATCATTAAATTCTTTCAGCTTATCTTCAACTATGCTCTGAACATTGCTATCGATCGTAGTTATAAGGCTGTCTCCATCCTCTGCCGGTATCGTTGTTCGTTCCAGATCCGAATCGGAGTTCATATAGCCGTATTCACGCCCATTAGTTCCGTTAAGTGTATCATTATAATATTCTTCAAGTCCAGAAGTTCCCACGTTATCAGATGTTGTAAATCCTATCACAGAAGCTGCGAGTGAATCATTGGGATATTTTCTCTGATACTGCTCTTCGAGCCAGATTCCTTTGACATTAGGATTTTTTTCAGAATCATCCGTAAGATCCTGGAATTTTTTCACCTGATCATAGGTCTTTTTCTTCGCTAGAATATAATATCTTGAAGACGGATGCTCCTTGATATATGTGCTTATCTTATCTGGATCAATTCCAAGCGCTGACTTTGCGGCACTTAGCGTCGGTTTCAGATACTTTTCATCGCTGAGTAAAAGATAGCTGTCCAGGATCACGTTATAGACTTTATCGCTGCATGATAAGACAAGTCCGTTAGAATCATAGATATTGCCACGCCTGTACGGAATTGTCACCGAGTCATATGTCTGTTGTGAAAGCACCTGCTTTTTATAGGCTTCTCCATTCTCATGAGCGATCTTGTAGAGCCTTATCACTAAACATACGAAAGCCGCCAGTATTATAAAGAATAATACCAGCAGCTTTTTCTGCATTCTTATCGTAAACTTTTTGGGTTTTTCTGATTTATTCAAAAGACTCTCCCGGATATCATTTCTTTTGTTCGGGGATATCTGCGACCTGTCTCACATAATCGCTTTTCTCTGTGGAAAATGTCTCGACCTGTCCTTCACTTGCATACTTCATCCCTAATTCGCCAATGGCAACCTTCTTTACATTCTTAAGGTCAACATTACTGTTAATTCTACTATATTTCTCATCATTTTCAAGTTTAATATCATTTAGCTGATTTTCAAGTGATGAAATGTTACGTGTTCTCGCACTTATCTGAGCCTGAAGGCTTATATAAGAAATAAGCACAAAGCATGTGATCGTAATGGCTGCCATAAGAAAAAGGACATATCCTGTGCTCATTCTCCTTGCATTTTCGCGATTTCTTCTTACTGCAACATTTCTGCGTCTACGTTCGGGTTCGACCGGGAGATATTCTGGCTCAAGAGCCTCACTTCCATATATGTATGAAATTTGTCTTCCCTGACTTTTTTTCATCTGTTGCCTCCCTCTGACTGTTCATTCTCATTTCTCTCAAATACACGTAGTTTTGCGCTCTTTGATCTTGGATTGTCTTCCATTTCCTCTTCACTGGGTATGATAGGTTTTCTTGTGATCACACGTCCCAGCGATTTCTTTCCACATACACATACCGGAAAATCAGGTGGACATGTGCATGGATTTTCATTTCTTCTGAATGCTGTCTTTACTATTCTGTCTTCAAGTGACTGAAAAGTTATAATACAGAATCTTCCGCCCGGTGTGAGCATCTTTATCATCGTATCAATTGAATCTTTCAGCACATCCAGTTCATGATTGCACGCGATTCTGAGTGCCTGATATGTCTGTTTTGATGGATGTCCACCTTTTTCTCTTATTTTCGCCGGTATTGATGCTTTTATGATTTCGTTGAGCTGGCCGGTTGTCTCTATTGGTTCATTCTTTCTATATTCGATTATGTGCTTTGCAATATTCTGTGCGAACTTTTCTTCGCCATAATCCCTTATGATATGAAAGATATCTGATTCTGAATATTCGTTAACGATCTCTTTCGCCGTGAGTTCCTGTCTTGTATCCATTCTCATATCCAGTGGTGCATCTGTTCTATATGAAAAGCCTCTATCACCATTGTCGAACTGGTATGATGAAACGCCAAGATCTAAAAGGATTCCATCTATTTTATCTACATTTCGTGCCTTAAGATCACTGTAAGCATTTACGTAATTGTCTCTTATGATCGTGACCCTGTTTTCAAATTCTTTAAGTCTTTCTGATGCGGCCTCTATAGCATCGCCATCCTGATCTGTGCCATACAGATGTCCATTTCCCGTAAGTCTTGATGCTATCTCGAATGAATGTCCCCCTCCGCCGATCGTTCCGTCAAGATATATGCCTTCGGGTCTGATATTCAGATTTTCAATTGTCTCCTCAAGGAGTACCGATTTATGTCTAAATTCCATACCCGCTGTTATCTCCATTCCTGTTTTGTTCATATCTTTATCTGTGTTGCTGTCTGCTGCCCTGTATATTCGTTATATTGTATCTGCTGCCCTGTATATTCGCTATATTATATGAATTTTCTTAATATATTTCAGATGCTCAGTCCCAGCTTTTCAAGCTGTTCTGCAACATCATCCATATCATCGTAAGTTGATTCCTGATCAAATCTTTCTTTGCTCCAGATCTCGACTCTTCCTGCCATTCCTATAAGTACGACATCTTTGCCAAGAGCTGCATATTCTCTAAGTGGAACCGGAAGAAGTATTCTTCCCTGTTTATCAACTTCTACTTCATTTGCTCCTGATTGAAAAAATCTCACAAACTTTCTTGCTTCTTTGTTCATGAGTGGCAATGACTGAAGCTTTGTTTCGAACTCTTCCCATGATTTCTTGTCATAAACAAACAGGCATCCATCGAGTCCCTTGGTAACGACAAAAACATCACCGAGTGCCTCACGGAATTTCGCGGGTACTATCAATCTACCCTTACCATCGATTGTATGATTGTACTCTCCCATGAACATATCGATCGCCGTCGTTTCTACCACTTTCAACCACTTTGTTACCACTTCCCACCACTTTTGATATAAATATAACTCATTTTCGGGTGATATGCAATAGATTACGTTCATTTTTCGTAAGAAATTCTTAAGAATCTTAAGAAATAATTCTTGTGTCACTACAAATTGAAAAGTGCGTTCAGGAGCCGGTAATCTCTCGCCATGAATGCACTTACGACTGGGCTTACGACTAGGCTTACGACTAGGTTGGCGACTGGGCTCACGACTAGTTTGGCGACTGGGTTGACGACTAAGCTTACGACTAGGTTGACGTCTGGGTTGACGACTTACTGTGATTAAGAAGACTGGCGGAAACGATGTTTTACCTACAGAACGATAAAAGAGAATAAAATGTTGGTAAAAAAAATGAATTTGGCAATGTGATGGTTCATTGGATCTATGTGGGAATGAGAGTTTTACCGACAGAATGAAGTATTTTAAGTGATTGTAGGTAAAGAATCTAAAAAAAACAATAATCGGTTTATGAGATAAAATAGAATTGTACCTACAGATAGATTAAAGAAAGCAAGTTGTAGGTAAGGTCGGCGTTCCGCGTTGAATGAAATCATTTTCTGACTTATGAGATGAAGATATTTTACCGACAGAAAGCTAAGAATACATAATCTGTAGGTAGGGCGGCGAAACCGCAGCTAAAAACCTAAACAAATGGATGATCACTACATGCTAAAAGTGCATTCAGGAGCACTAAATCTCTCGCCCTGAATGCACTTGCGTTGTAATTCTGTGACACTGCGGATTGCTGCGCTTCTCGCTTCGTTCATGTGTGCTTTGCACACATTGCTTTCGCAATCTTCTGGATTTACGTTTTTTGTGACACTGCGGATTGCTGCGCAAGTCGCTGCTTCCTCGTGTCTATGCGGCTCTCAAAGTCATCCTTATGCATGCAAGCATGCATCGGATGGACTTTTCGAGCCTGGTGTCACACGTTGAATCTAAACAGTATTATGTCTCCGTCCTGTACGACGTATTCTTTTCCTTCCATCCTAACAAGACCTTTATCTCTTGCTGCGGCATAGGAGCCTTGCTCCATGAGATCTTTGTACGTTACTACTTCGGCTTTGATGAATCCTCGTTCAAAATCAGTATGAATCTTACCCGCGGCCTGCGGTGCCTTTGTGCCCTGCTTTATAGTCCATGCACGTGTCTCATCCGCTCCTGACGTAAGGAAACTGATAAGTCCGAGCAGCTTGTAGCTGGCTGCGATAAGCTTCTCAAGTCCGGATTCCTTTATGCCAAGTGCATCAAGATAATCTGCTTTCTCGTCATCGCTAAGCTCAGATATCTCTTCTTCTATCTTTGCACAGATGACATATACTTCGCTGTCATGTTCAGCTGCATAAGCCCTTACTGCCTGTACACCCTTATTCTCAGCACCATCATCTGCAAGTTCATCTTCTTTTACATTTGCAGCATATATAACAGGCTTTGATGTAAGAAGATCATAGCTGTCAAAAAGCGCCTTCTCATCATCGTCTTCTATCTCCATAGTGCTTGCAAGCTTTCCGGCTTCAAGATGGGCTTTGATCCTGTTAAGAAGATCAAGTTCCTTGCCCAGTTCCTTGTCCATTCTTGCACCCTTTGCAACTTTTGAGATACGGCGTTCAAGAACATCCAGGTCAGAAAAGATTAGTTCAACGTTGATCGTATCGATATCGCGAAGCGGATCGATAGAACCGTCAACATGAATGATATTCGAATCCTCGAAGCATCTTACAACATGAACGATAGCATCAACTTCACGAATATAGCTAAGAAACTGGTTGCCAAGACCTTCACCTTTTGATGCTCCCTTTACAAGTCCCGCGATATCAACGAATTCAATAGTCGCCGGTGTTGTCTTCTTTGAAGTGTACATCTCTGAAAGCTTGATAAGTCTTTCATCCGGTACTGTAACGATCCCGACATTCGGATCTATCGTGCAGAACGGATAGTTCGCTGCTTCTGCGCCAGCTTTAGTAAGTGAATTGAAAAGTGTGCTCTTTCCTACATTCGGTAATCCAACGATTCCCAGTTTCATCTCATTTTCTCCTTAAAATATAGATTTGAGTATCTATGCTACAATCTGCGATCTGATAAACAATGCAAATCCTGTGATATTGCTTCACTTATACCGTTTTATACTTTTAAGTTCGTCATATAGCTGCCTGTAATTATCATATCTTACGCGGCTTATCAGCCCATCCTCGACTGCTTTCTTGACTGCGCAGTCCGGCTCATTCACGTGAGCACATCCCCTGAATCTGCATGATAATGCATAATCCGAAAACTCAGGATAATACGATGTAAGTTCTTCTTTGGTGATATCGGAAACATCAAGCGAGGTAAATCCCGGCGTATCTATAATGTAAGTATCATCTCCAAGCGCAAATATCTCAGAATGTCTTGTCGTATTCTTTCCACGTTCTATCTTCCTGCTAAGCTCACCCGTCTCCATTTCGGCCTGTGGGCAAAGTCTGTTGATCACCGAAGATTTTCCGACACCGCTAGGTCCCGCGACAGTTGATGTACGACCCTTCAGTATACCTTTTAATTCATCAAATCCTTCACCATTGTTTGCACTCAGATATAGAACCTGATATCCGCATGTTCCATACGCAGCTTTCAGTTTATCAAGAAGCTCACGGCTTGCGATATCTTCTTTGTTAAAACATATGATGCACGGCAGTGACTGCCGTTCCATCCTTATCAGGAACCTGTCAATAAGACCAAAACTTGGATCAGGATATCTTACTGCAAATATCAGGACAGCCTGATCGACATTTGCGACAGCCGGTCTTATAAGCGTATTTTTTCGCGGAAGTATGTCCGTGACATTTCCCTTATGAAGCTTCTCATCAATGATCTCTATACGCGCGTTATCTCCAACGAGTGGTTTTACATGATCCTTTCGAAAGATACCTTTTGCACGACATTCATATATAATGCCCTGCTCCGCTACATATACGTAATAGAAACCTGAAATTCCCTTGATTATCTTTCCATCCATATGGTTAATTTGTTTCCTGCGTGAAGGTGACTGGTCTTGTCACTTTCTTCGTTGATTGACTTCCATCATCTGCTGTGACGTCAAATACCATAGTTATCACGCCGTTAGGTGATGTGATTCCGGTAATACTCGGAAGCGTCAACGGGAAAGTATCTGTCGCACTGTTATAAAGCTGCGTTCCATCAGCAGCTGTAAGCATGACCGTAACCTTAAGTCCTGACTGATATGAAGCATCCTCTGTAGGAGCCTCCACACTTCCCGAATAACTGTATGTTACCGCTTTAGCGCCCGTGCTTACTTTAAGATCAATAACTGTACCCTTATCAACATATGTACCCACCTGATAGCTTTGTGCGCATACAAGTCCCTTAAGTGAATTATCATCATTGCTGACTTCTGTTACATTTCCAAGTGTGAGCCCGGCTTCTGTAAGTTTGACCATTGCGTCTTCTTCAGTACTTCCGATCACATTCGGAACCTTGATCTTCGAAGCTTCCTCACCGGAACTTACTGTTATCGTTATCTCACTTCCCGCTGGAGCGCTTCCGCCTCCTGCCGGAGACTGTGATGATACACATCCCGCTTTTACACCGGTCGAATCACTTGAACTTATGACTGTTACTGTAAAGCCTTTCTGCTCAAGTGTTGATTTTGCTTCTGCCTGAGTTTTGCCCGTTACATCCGGTATGCTCGTTCCATCAGCTCCCTCACTCACATACAGCTTTATCGTACTTCCCGTAGCGACCTTTGTTCCTGCTTTTGGATCAGTCTTCAGTACTATGCCAGCCTCTTTATCACTTTCAGAGTACTCGATTTCCGGAGTAAGACCTTCATCTATAAGTGTTTTCTTTGCATCATCCGCTTTTTTACCTGCAAGATCATCAATAACGACTGCAGTCTCTCCTGATGCAAGCGATATATCACTATCTCCGCCATTTTGTCCAAATATGCCAAATGCCTTACCAACAAAAAATACTACAAGCAGTCCAAGTCCGACCGCTGCAATGATCGCTGCGATCGTTTTTGCATGTTCTTTTCTCGGACTGTAATCATAATCATCTTCTGGCTCATCAGGATAATCATCTTCATAGTCATCACGATACCTTCGTCTGTCTTCGCGAAGACGCATGGTATCTGTGTTGGATTCCGTATTTACAGACTGACGTGTGATATGATCAAGATCCTCATCAGATACTGCTCTCGTAGGTCCACAGTTATCATCTGTTATAGTCTTTACAAAGCTTCCATTTGGACTTATCAGTGACTGTTTCAGATCTGCTATAAGCTCACCGACATTCTGATACCTGCGATCCGGACTCTTCTGGCAGCATTTCTCAACTATCTGTTCTACGCTGTCGGTTATATCCGGAACTATATCCCGCATAGAAGGAAGTTCTTCCTGTATATGCTTTATCGCAATTGCTACTGTAGTGTCTCCGTTAAATGGAACTCGACCCGTAAGCATCTCAAACATAGTGATACCAAGTGAATATATATCGCTCCTTGCATCACTGTATCCGCCTCTTGCCTGCTCCGGCGACGTGTAATGTACTGATCCCATTACGTTCGAGGAAATAGTATTGCTCGTCGCAGCCTTGGCTATTCCGAAATCTGTGACCTTTACCTTTCCTTCACGGGAAATGATAATATTCTGCGGTTTTATATCTCTATGGATTATCCCCGCATTATGAGCAGCTTCTATTCCCATTGAGACCTGAATAGCGATGCTGACCGCTTCATTTACAGAAAGTCTTGATTTCTTTTCGATATATTTTTTGAGAGTGATTCCCTCAACAAGCTCCATGATAATGTAATAGATGCCATTCTCTGAGCCAACATCATATACATTAACGATATTAGGATGCATAAGACCTGCTGCGGCCTTTGCTTCAACCTTGAATTTTGACACAAAAGTAGCGTTCTCGCTGAATTCCTGTTTTAATACTTTAACAGCAACACAACGATCGAGCGTGTTATCTTTTGCTTTGTATACATCCGACATTCCGCCGGTACCGATCTTTTCGATGATCTCATATCTGTCATCGATGATCATGCCGATCTTAATCATGTTCTACCTCATCTGAAAACGGGTCAATCACTATAACAGAGACATTATCACTTCCACCATTCCTGTTGGCTTCGGCGATAAGCTTTCCGGCTTTTTCTTGAACTGAGCCATCACCCCTCAGAATATGCTTTATCATGTCATCTTCTACCATATTTGTAAGACCATCAGTGCATATCAGCACCACATCCCCGGGTTGCAGTGCGACATGAAAGAAATCAGCATTCACTGTTCTGCATGCACCAACGGCTCTCGTTATCTTGTTCTTATCCGGATGATTTCTCGCAGATGCTCTGTCTATCACTCCACGTTTGATCATCTCTTCCACAAATGAATGATCTACTGTGATCTGACTTATCGACTGACCCACAACATACAGTCTGCTGTCACCTACATTTGCGACATGAAGACTGCTCCCGCAGACTGTGGCAGCGACAACTGTCGTTCCCATACCCTCGAGAGTGCTATCCATCTTCGCCCGTTCTCTTATAGACACATTTGCTATGCTTATGGCTCTGTCAAAGATATCATCTGGATTTGCTGTATCATCCTGCGTATCCTCACAATATCCTTCTATCTCTCTGACAACGGTCTCAACCGTGACTTTTGACGCAGTATCGCCACCGTTCTGTCCGCCCATTCCATCCGCAACGACATAAACATTCGGAAGATTACCGACTGCCACATCAGACGCAAATATATAATCCTGGTTGATCGGTCTCTTACGACCGATGTCTGTTATGGCATAAGACCTTAACAAGATGTTTCCTCCATTCGGCGTCTTCTTAGCTGACCACAGGCGCCATCGATATCTCTGCCCATTTCCCTTCTAATAGTAACAGAAATCCCTTTTTTTTCAAGTCGGTATTTGAATGACTCTGCTGCAGCCCGCGTCGGCTGTACAAAATCCCGCTCTTTTATCGGGTTCACAGGAATCAGATTCACGTGTGCCATTACCCCGTCCGCAAGCCTTGCAAGCGCGTCTGAATCCTCTTTTGAATCATTCACGCCCGCGATAAGACTATACTCAAACGTGATCCTGCGCCCCGTCACATCAAAATAATTTCTGCACACATCCATAAGTTCCGCGATACTGTATCTCTCCGCGACAGGCATAATCGTCCGCCGCTTCTCATCATTCACCGCGTGAAGCGACAGTGCCAGTGTTATCGCAAGATTTTCATTTGCCAGATCATACATCTTCGGAACGATACCACATGTTGAGACAGTCACATTCCTCTGACTTATATTAAGCCCGTTCTCATCCGTCAGCATCCTTATAAATCTGACAACATTGTCATAATTATCCATCGGCTCGCCGGTTCCCATCACGACAACGTGTGAGACACGCTCACCTGTATCACGGGAAATAGAATATATCTGATCCAGTATCTCGCCAGGAATAAGGTTTCTTGACCAGCCGTCCAGAGTCGATGCGCAGAATCTGCACCCCATCTTACAGCCGACCTGTGACGAAACGCATACGCTATTGCCAAAATCATATCTCATGAACACACTCTCAACAAGGCTTCCGTCGGCACATTTAAAAAGGTACTTCCTTGTCCCGTCGATCTGTGACTCCTGCATTCTTTCGATCTCAAGCGCGGTAAATAAAAAGTTCTCCCTGCATTTCTCCCTGAGATCCTTTGGGATATTCGTCATCTCATCAAGACTTCTGACAAGATGAACATGCATCCACTCATACATCTGCTTTGCACGATAAGCCGGAAATCCCATTTCTTTTATCTTGTCTGTCAGCTCGTCAAACGAGAGCGACCTCAAATCTTCCATATGTATCCTTCTATTCTAAAAGTGCTATCTGTTATCTCTATCTGTGTCTCTATCTGTGTCTCTATCTGTGTCTCTATCTGTGTCTCTTATTACTTGTTCATGGATTTTCGGAACTTCGCTATAAAAAATCCATCCGTCTTCTGAATCCCCGGGAGAAGCTGCAGGCAGCCCTTTTCAGCCATCTTCAAAGAATCATCATCAAGATCCGACTTAAGTGCATCAGAAAGTCTGTCAAGAATAGAGACCTGATCCATTCCAAGTTCCGCAGCGATCCTTTCAGCCATCTTCACATTCTCATCCGGTGATATCGTGCATGTGCTGTAGATAAATGTTCCGCCCGGTTTCACGTATCTGCATACGTTCGACACTATCTTCCACTGAAGTTCCGTGAGCACCTTGATGCTCTCTCTCGTTACATGGTATTTTATATCCGGCTTTCTTCCCGCAACGCCTAGTCCCGAGCATGGTACATCGGCAAATACGATATCCGCGCTGTTTTCAAATTCCGGTATAAATTCACACGCATCGCAGACCTTGACATCCATGTTTTTTATCCCAAGACGAATCATATTCTCATTTATCCGCTCGGCACGATCAGCACTTATATCGCATGCCGTGATATGGCTTTTATCTGTCGTCATACAGTTTTCAGCATCATTCATTTTACCTGCACTCTGACAAGCATCTACATGACTGTCTGCACTCTGACAAGCGTCTGCCAGCTTCTGTGCACACTGACACGCTTTGCCGCCCGGAGCGGCACACACATCAAGAAGTATCTGTCCCTCTTCTATCTCTGCTGCCTCTGCGACAAGCATTGATCCTGCATCCTGAACAGTAAACACTCCCTCATCAAATCCAGGCAGCGATGATATTCCTTCGGTACCATTTACAGTATATGCATATGGCAGATATTGATTCTGCAAGGGATTTGCCTTACCCCATTCAGGAGTCTTAAGAAGCTCACTAAATCCCGCTTCATCACATACCCTTATCGTTACAGGTCGTATCAAATCAAAATCCGACAAGATCTTTTCCGACTTTTCATGACCATACCATGAATCTATCATTTTCACGGTATCTTCAGGCATTGAGTGAATCACCGACATCGCATAAGACCAGTTTTTTAATGCATCGGGAAATAAGATATTCCCTTGACCGCGTGACACACTTCTAAGCACCCCATTCACAAATCCCTTGAGAGAAGAAAATCCCTTCTTCTGAGCAAGTTTCACGGATTCATTGCATGCGGCGCTGTCCGGAACGCTGTCCATATAAAGTATCTGATATACTCCCATTCGCATTATCTGCTTTACAATGGGGCGCATCTTTGTTGTCTTACATTTTGAAAAAGTATCGATTACATAATCAAGCGTGATCCGTTTTTCTACTACTCCCTCTGACAACCGCTTGATAAATGACTTCTCCCTTGTTTCCAGATAATCATATTTGTCAAGTGTATCCTTTATAAGCCTGTCAGTATACCCGTCTCCTTTATCAAGTTCGACAAGTATATCAAGCACTATTGCTCTTTCATTCATTCTGCCACCTTAATCATCACGGCTGTGTGCAAGGAAAACAAGACGTAACAGCTGAAGTATCGACGATGCAGCGGCGGCAACATATGTCATCGCGGCTGCCGTAAGTACCTTGCGAACCTGGCTGACCTCTTCATTGCCCATCATCCCGTAATCTCCGAGCATGACGAGTGCTCTGTGGGAAGCATCAAATTCAACGGGCAGCGTCACGATCTGGAACAATACTGCGATTGCAAAGATCCAGATTCCTGCCATTATGAATTTATCGCTCAATCCGAAAATAAGACCGATTATGACTATCGGCAATCCGAGATTTGATCCGATGTTAGCCGCCGGCACAAGCGCTGCACGGACTTTAAGCGGAACATATCCCGTGTGATGCTGAACGACATGGCCACATTCATGCGCAGCAACGCCTACAGCCGCAACAGACGGCGAATCATATGTCGCATCAGAAAGATTTACGACTCTGCGCGTCGGATCATAATGATCGGTAAGCTGACCGCTCACGTGACACACCTGAACATCAGTGATCCCCGCATTCTTAAGTATCATCTCTGCCGCCTGAGCGCCCGTAAGCCCGCTGAAGCTTCTTACTCTCGCATATTTCTTATATGTAGAATTTACATTTGCGCTCGCTATCATACATAATATTGCGCCTAATATACAGAAAATATAACTTACATCCCAGAACATATACATCATCTCCCTTATTTCGATCTGTCACCTGTTGCTGCCATCTCAAGCATTGCCTGCCGTTTACTGATCATGATCAATCACTTATCGCTGTTCTTCTCAGACATTACTGTCTCCTGCTGATCATGATCAATCACTTATCGCTGTTCTTCTCAGACATTACTGTCTCCTGCTGATCATGTTCAATCACTTATCGCTGTTCTTCTCAAGACGCTATCTGCCCGATTCCAGCTTTTCTCCAGCATCTAACTTGATGCCAAGCAGAAAATCATGAACAGTCATACGCTTCTTGCCTTCCAGCTGAATCTCCGTAACGCAGAGATTTCCGCTACCTGTCTTAACAGAAAACGAATCCTTCGTAACATCTGCTATCATGCCATTCTGCATCTTATCATTTTCTGCAGCGGCTTCTCGTACATCGTTCCTGCCTAAACCTGCATTTTTACCAGCTGCTAATCTCTTTCCAGAAGCTTCATCTGCTTCCGGAATCAAATCTCCATCAGCTTCGCTGCTCTGTACTTTAGCTTTCCATATCTTCATCATCTTTCCATTATAAAAAGTATAAGCGCTCGGCCATGGATCAAGTGCTCTTATAGTTCTCTCGATCTTTTCCGCACCATCATTCCAGTCTATCAGACCTTCTGATTTGCTAAGCATGGACGCATAATTCGACTTGGTGTCATCCTGCTTTGTACGCACAGCAGTACCTGTTTCTATCTTCGGAAGAATATCAGTTATCATCTTGGCACCAAGAACTGCAAGCTTATCATTAAGACTTCCGCCTGTATCAGAATCAAGAATATCTATCTTCTCCTGACTGATTATGTCTCCGGTATCGATTCCCTTATCCATCTGCATTATCGTGATGCCGGTCGTCTTCATCCCGTCCATTATGACTCGCTGTATAGGTGCTGCACCTCTGTACGCAGGCAGGAAAGATGCATGAATACATACACTTCCGAACTTCGGTATTGAAAGCACTTCTTCTGTCAGTATCTGACCAAAAGCCGCCACCACGTATATATCTGCCGGATATGACCTGAGTTCCTTTACTGAAGCAGGCTCACGAAGCTTTATCGGCTGCAGTACAGGAATCTCATATCTTTCCGCACATTCTTTGACCGGTGTGATCTGCATCTGTCTGCTGCGCCCTTTGGGCTTATCAGGCTGAGTCACGACTGCCGTAACCTCATGGCCTGCCTTGATTATCGCTTCAAGAGCATTTACTGCAAATTCCGGTGTTCCCATAAATACTATCTTCATTGATTCTTATTTTCCTCTTCATCAGCTGCTTGTGCCGCTGCGGCGGCATTGGCATTCAGTTCCTCAAATTCTTCCGTTGTCATCAGCTTTCCTTCGACCAGATCAACATACATGCGCCCCTCAAGATGATCGATCTCATGCAGCATGGCACGTGCAACGAACTCTGTACCTTCAAGTTCCTGTGGCTCCATATGTTCATCAAGACACTGTACCTTGACGTAATTCGGTCTTTTCACGATGCCGACCTTGCCCGGTACGGAAAGACATCCTTCGCTTCCTATCTGTTCTCCGCTAGTCTCGATAACTACCGGATTGATCATCACGAACGGATCCTCTCCTGTCGTATCGATGACTACTATCCTCTTTAGTATCCCGACCTGTGATGCTGCAAGTCCTACACCATTAGCCTCATACATTGTATCAAACATGTCCTTTATCAGCATAGTGATGCGCGGAGTCATAAGCTTTACCTCCTTGCATTCCTTTGTAAGAACATCATCTCCAAGTTCTCTGATATTTCTAAGTGCCATTCTTTTAGTCCATCCTTTCCTGATCAAAAAGCCCGAATAGGGTCAAAATCATATTGAACATAAACGCCCGCGGGCAGGTTCATCACACATTCATTTTCGCAGACATCCTTAACTCTGACAAGTGCTTCATGGTCACTGTGCTTGATATACAGTGCAAATCTATACTGATCCTTTATCATTCCTATAAGTGCAGGCGCAGGACCTATGATTATCCCTTTATCAATATCCATTCCTGCCACGCCCTCGCCCGTAATGCCAAGAACGTCACGGCTTATGGCTGCAAGCCTTGATGCAAATGAGCTGCCACGCCTTTCGTCAGCAGCGCATATCAGTATTCCAAGCATATGAGCCGCAGGCGGGTAATCGAGCAGTTCCCTGTATCCTATTTCCTGAAAATAAAATCCCTTGTAATCCTGCGACGCTGCAAATCTTATCGCATAATTGTCCGGCTGATATGTCTGTATAACTACCTCACCCGGTCTGTTTCCACGTCCCGCACGCCCCGCAGCCTGCGTGAGCAGCTGAAATGTCCGCTCGCCCGATCTGTAATCACCGCTGTTCAGTGACAGATCCGCGGCAAGTATCCCTACAACAGTCACATTAGGGAAATCATGACCCTTGACTATCATCTGAGTCCCTATAAGTATATCAGCTTCTCCATCCGAAAACGACTGTATTATCTTCTCGTAACTGCCTTTACGTGATGTTGTATCAGCATCCATGCGCAGTGTACGTGCCCTAGGCAGCATCTTCTTTACTTCTGTCTCAATCTGTTCTGTTCCCACCTTGAATCCGGCGATATATGGTGAACCGCATTCAGGACACACCTTAGGCTTTGGTATCGAATATCCACAGTAATGACAGATGAGACGACCATTCTTATGCTCGGTAAGACTTACGTCACAGTGCGGACATTTCATCACATGACCGCATGATCTGCATGAGATAAATCCCGCAACTCCGCGCCTGTTGATAAAGAGTATCGCCTGCTCGCCACGTTCAAGACATTCCTTCATAAGTGTCTGAAGCCTGAAACTGAATATAGAACGATTTCCACCCTTTAGCTCTGCCCTCATATCTATAGTAGCGACTTTCGGAAGTGAACCGCCAGTCAGGCGTTCGTTCATTTCAAACAAATGGTATCTGCCATCCATCGCTCTATAATAAGCTTCAAGTGATGGAGTTGCAGAACCAAGTATCAGTGCTGCTTCTCTTTTCGATGTGATCTCTTCGGCTGTCTCACGTGCATGATATCTTGGACACGTCTCGCTCTTATAGCTTGTCTCATGTTCCTCGTCGATTATGATAGCACCAAGACGTGAAAAAGGTGTGAAAAGAGCTGACCTTGGTCCTATTATAACATCAAGATCGCCTTTTTCAGCCCGAATGAACTGATCATATTTTTCGCCTTTGGACATTGTTGAATTCACGACCGATACACGGTCACCGAATCTCTTATAAAATCTGAGCAGTGTCTGATATGTAAGCGCTATCTCAGGTATCAGTACGATAGTCTGCTTTCCATCCGCTGCCATACGCTCAGCGATTCCAAGATAGACCTCCGTCTTTCCGCTTCCTGTTATCCCATGTATGAGATATTTCCCGGGATGCCCCATCTCAGAATCATTCATTATATGATCTATGATATCTTTCTGTGTATCACTCAGACTGTTTCTTATCTCATCGCGATCCATCCCCTTTACCGGATTACGAAAATACTCCTGCTCAGTGATACTGATAATAGCGTCCTTATCAAGGCTTTGGATCGTAGAAGACGAAATGTTCTTTTTTCTCGAAAGAAGTTCATAAGGCAGAACAGGTTCTTCAGACAGAGCGTCTAGTGCTCTCGCTTTTGCAAGCTGATGCTTTGATGAAAAATAGGCAGACCTAGCTAGCGCCGCGTCCTGATCTATAAGAAGCGTGATTATCTTCTTTTTAAGGACTTTCTGTATATCTTTGACCGGGATCACCGTCTTGAGTGACTGGATCATGGTGCCACCGTAGTTACGTTTCATCCATGCAGCCGTCATCACGAGGCTGTTTTCCGGTGAGACTGTATCTCTGTCTATCTTTATTATGTTCTTTATCTTCGATTCATCACATGAAGGCATATCCGAAAGGCCTGTAACATACCCTTTTATCTCACGGCTTCCTCTTCCAAATGGTACGATCACTGCTGAGCCTGCCGCTATCTCATCTTCCATTGTTTCCGGTATTCTGTACTGAAATGTCCTATCCAGCTTTTCATGTGAAATGTCTACTATTATGTCAGCGTATTTCGCCATTAAACTTTTTTCACCGTTTCCTTAAGGATATCCTGAATCAGTTCACGCTCATCCATGTGATACCTGACTCCGTTTATCTCCTGATAATCCTCATGTCCCTTTCCTGCAAGAACTATTATATCGCCAGGCTGTCCGTTTTGGATCGCATATGCGATTGCCTCTTTTCGATCACAGATCTCTACAAATCTCCCATTTGTCCGCTTTATACCGGTTCTTATATCACCGATTATCGATTCCGGTGTTTCGGTTCTTGGATTATCCGATGTGATGATCGTAAGATCCGCCATCTTTCCGCTGACTTCCCCCATCTCGAATCTGCGCAGTTTTGAGCGGTCTCCTCCGCACCCGAACAGACAGACAAGTCGTTTTGGATGATAAGCTCTGAGTGTTGAAAGAAGACTTTCGAGAGCCATAGCATTATGAGCATAATCTATTATGAGTGTAAAATCATCCGATACATGTACCGGCTCTATCCTTCCTCTTACATGTGTTGTCCTGAGCGCCTCGCAAATAACAGGTACCGGAACATCAAAATGTCTGCATACAGCGATAGCCGCAAGCGCATTGTAAACGCTGAATTTCCCGGGTGTTGCAGTCTGCGCGTCAAAATCCATCAGACCTGATACATGAAATCCCGTTCCAAGAGTCCCTCCGTCATGCGTCATCGTAAGGTCTGTAGCCATCAGATCAGCTTTTTTATCAATCCCGAATGTCTCCAGCGTGCATGTATGTCCTCTCATGACCTGTTCCATATGATGATCGTCAACGTTCCCCATGCCGACTTTACATTGTTTGAACAGCAGTCCTTTACAGAACATATATTCATCCATATCTGCGTGCTCGTTAGGCCCTATATGATCCGCTTCAAGATTCGTAAAGATTCCATAGTCAAATAAGAACCCCTGCGTGCGATGAAGCTTTAACCCCTGCGACGATACTTCCATCACCGCTATGTCGCAGCCTTCATTTACCATATCGGCAAAATATTCCTGAAGCATATACGATTCAGGAGTCGTGTTCATTGCATGGATATGTCTGTCCCCGATGATCGTCTCTATTGTCCCTACAAGCCCTACTTTATGACCGGCCTTTTCAAGTACCGATCTGATAAGGTATGTCGTAGTTGTCTTTCCCTTTGTTCCGGTAACTCCTATTATCTTCATCTTCTCTGCCGGATGTCCGAACCATGCTGCAGATATGAATGCCATTGCATATCTTGAATCCTCAACCTTTATAAATGTTGTATCGGTGTTCTGCGGATATGAGATAGTCTTCTGTACAAGAACTGCCGCCGCACCTTTGACTGCCGCTTCAACAGCATACGAATGCCCGTCGTTACGTGCTCCCTCAATGCAGATGAAAAGACATCCCGTAACTATCTTCCGCGAATCAAAGACTACTGCTGTTATGTCTTTATCGATATCTCCCTGAACAATCTCAAACTTCAGATTCTCAAGTAATGATGTTAATTTCATTTATCCTGTCTCCATTCCGTTACTATAATGCCAGTGTGCAAAGCAATTCGTATCATCATAATATAAGTGCTGCTTTTGACACCTGCATCATGCTATGACTTGATCAATGATATCATGTCCGCCGTGATCCGGATCATATCCTCAAATTCTATCTCATTTATCGCGTTTAAGAGTTCTTCAAGCTTTTCTTCCATCTCGTCTGTCAGAATACTTTGTTTCAGTTCATCTACTGCTTTTTCAACACCGTCTATATCGAATATATAAGCACATTTGCTCGCACTTGTAAGAAGAGCACGAAGATGATCATCTGTGATCTCATGCTTTGGCTTCTCCTCTTTGCTGCCCTCTTCCGAACTGATTATACTCGTTATCTGACTTACAAGATCTTCATTATCGGCGATAAGCTTACCATGATTCTTTCTTATATATTCCAGATCCCCGCTCTTTGCGGCACTTTCGAGTGCTTTGGCTTCTTCCGATATATCGTCAGCGCCAAGTGTTCTTGCTGTACTTTTTATCGAATGAACATTTATCCTGTAATTATCGAAATCGTTCTCACTAAAATTCTTTTCAAGTTTTGATATACATTCCGATTTAGTATAATCAGAAAGCATTTCGATATAGAAATCTCTGTTATTCACACAGTACATCATGCCTTCATCGACATTGACCACACTGGATAGAGCATTGAGGATATCATCACGCTCACCGCCTGGCAGCTCTTCTTTCTGCATATCATCATTATCATCAAAGACAAGTCCCTGTGAAAGATGTTTTCTGCAGACAGTTACAAGATCGTTCTCGCTCACTGGTTTTGCAAGATAATCTGAAAATCCGTCGTGCAAGTATTCATCTTTCGCACCCTTTATCGCATTTGCCGTAAGCATTATGACTGGTGTATCAAAATTCGGGTTAAGATCAAGTTCTTTTATCTTGTGAAATGTCTCTATTCCATCCATCACAGGCATCATATGATCAAGAAAGATTATATCATATCGTTTCGATGCGATAAGCTCCAGCGCCCTGCTTCCATTGTCCGCAGTATCTATATTCATCTGTGTTCTTCCGAGCAGTTCCGTTATAACTCTTATATTCATTTCAACGTCATCGACAACAAGAATACGTGCGCCAGGTGCTTTGAACCACTTTATCGGAGCTTCCTTCTGTTCATGAACTTTCCTTATCTTCTCACTGCAATCTCCTATCTTCTGAGATCCTTTGTATCGCTGCGGAATGCTCACTTTAAATGAAGAGCCTTTGCCATACTCACTCTCCACGTCAATACTTCCGCCCATAAGATCCACAAAGCTTTTTACTATCTGAAGACCAAGTCCGTTTCCTTCTTCCGCCTGACTTTTTTCATTGCCTATTCGCTCAAAGCTTTCAAATATATGACTCAGATCTTCTTTCTTTATTCCGATACCGGTATCAGATACATCGAAATCAAGTATGATGGAATCCTGAGCGACCGGTCTATATCCAATCTTAAGCTTTATACCTCCGGTGTTCGTATATTTCGCCGCGTTCATGAGAAGATTGACCAGTATCTGCCTTATCCTTGACTCGTCTCCGATAAGTTGAAGCGGTATATCAGGATCATTTGATATTTCGAAACTCAGATACTTGCTTGTCGTCTTAAACAATATCATATTATAGCAGGCACTTATCAGATCTCCAATATTATATTCCGCACATACGAGTTCCGGCGTTCCATTGCTTATCTTTGACATATCCAGAATATCATCGATTATAGATACTAGTGATTCTGCTGCATTGCCGATCTCATCCGAATATGCCCTCGTCATGTCGTCTTTTGTCTTCCGCTGTATCATCGAATTCATTCCGACGATCGTATTGACAGGTGTTCTTATCGCATGTGATACATTTGCAAGAAACTCATCCTTTTCCTTACTCTGAAGCATTGCCGCATACTGTTCATGCCTGTATGTATTCATATACATGATAAACTGTCTTACAAATGCGACGCATACGCAGGCAAACCCGCAGCACTGAACATTAAGATACAGATTACTGTTTGGCTGCACATATCGTAGTATCGTGCTCACAGCGAACGTCGCAAAATATACTACAGTTGCACTTTTCACCAGACGTTCCTTGTAATGACCTCGCATTTCATATATAGCGATAACAAACGCAATGACAACAGCTATATACATTACATGCCGCAGTCTGTCAGAGAGCATCAGATTCTGTGTATACATCTGCCTGATCTGCGGCATTGCAATTAGCCAGAGACCATAAAGCAGCATTGAAAGTCCTGCGAATACAAAATCAAACCATCTTGTTATCATATCATAAACGATGATAACGAGTCCCATCATAATGATAAGAAAGCCTGATATGATAAGAGGCAGATAGGAATATAATATCCTCCCTATCACCACTCCTCTGTTCCCTATATATATCTTCTCAATCGTTCCCTTTTTATCACTCTTTGGAGATCTAATAACGATCTTTAATGTCTGTGCTGAATTCTTTGCGGATACGGGTATATGTATCCACTTTTTTTCATTATCGCCATTTTGACTGTGAACAGAGACCACTCTCTGTTCATCAAGATAGACATCTGTATCAATACCATCTGTATATATGAAGACTTCCTGACCGTCCTGCATTTTGAAAAGTTTTACACTAAGTTCCTCAAGCTTGCCCTTAGGAATACTGTAATGATAAGGGAGTCTCGTAAGTTCCTTAAATTCACCTTTTTCATTATCACATGCGATGTTACGGTCTATCACTTCACAACTGCCCACCTGCCCAAGCAGGTCGCTGTCATGCGGCATAAAGATAGTGGCGACCACACACGCTGCAAACATAAGTATGAACATTACGTAGATTTTCCAGGTATACTTAAGTGTCCGCATTTGCTGCACCTCCTGTGATCCCCAGTCTCTCTACGGCTTCCTCTATCATTTTCATCGTGATAGGCTTTACCAGAACATCCGCAAATCCCGCCTTTATCACTTTGCGGCGGTATTCCTCATCGTCATCGGCAGTCATCATTATGACCGGTGTATTATGACTTGCGCCGTCTGATTCCCTAAGTCTCTTAAATGTCTCTTCACCGTCCATCCCAGGCATTATATGATCCATGATCACAAGATCATATCTTTTTCTCTTGGCTTTTTCCAAAGCTTCTATCCCTGATGATGTAAAATCAGCGTCCGCTCTTATTTCCCTGAGCATCGTGATTATTATCCTTAGATTGATCGGGCTGTCATCTACGATCAGCATCCGAAGTTTCGTAAGACGCGCATAATCGTGTGATTCCTCTTCTGCAAAACAGATTTTTTCAACCGGAGCATTATCAGTGATCTTCTGCGGAATTTCGACAGTAAATACGCTCCCGACACTCTTTATGCTTTTTACACTTATGGTTCCATTCATCATCTTGACGAAATTATTCGCAAGATAGAGTCCAAGTCCCATTCCGCTTGATTCATGTTCATCTTTTCTGAATGATACAAATATATTTTCAAGTTCCTCTTCAGCGATTCCGCAGCCCGTATCCGCTACGCACAGTTCAAGCATGCAATCCTTATCTGATTTTTTCTTTACACTCATGCCGATAACAATATTACCGTCATCAGTATGTTTGACCGCATTTTCAAACAGATATCCCATTACCTGCACTATACGGTTCATATCGCCTTTCAGACCTGATGGCATTTCATGATCATATTTGAAATTCGCTTTTGCGCTTCCCGCGCCTTTATTATCCGCCAGTTCTATAAGTGCTGCTGCAAGATCATAAGTACTGTAGGCACTATCGAATATCTTCATCTTTCCATATTCGATGCGTGCGCTGTCAAGTACCTTATTGATAAGTGCGTGCAGCTCAAGGCTGCTAAGCTGAATGTCCTCCGCATAAGACAGTATCTGCTGTTCATTGCTTTCGCGCATTATCATCTGATCGATCGCGATTATCGCACTTACAGGCGTACGTATCTCGTGCGACATTTTCGCCAGAAATGTTCCCTTGGCATTAGCCTGACTTAATGCTTTTTCTCTTGTATCTCTTTCTTCACTGAATTTTTCATTCTTCCACTTAAGTACAAATATTGCATAAAGTACTGATCCGGCAGCAATCAGCTGTCCACTCTCTGCCAGCGGATCGACCAAAGTAAATATCATTTCCGCAACGGCACTTAGTCCAAAACATGCGGTTCCTATCGTAAATGTCCTGATTGTCTTAAAGTAATCCGGTTCTTCTTTTATAACTACATAGAAATCATACGCACCGAAAATTATAGTTATTGCCATGATCGCGAGTGTGATCCAGTTATATGTCATAAAATCCTGTCCAAATGCATACACACATATCGTGATGAATGCAATTGAAACGATCGAGCAGACAGATAATATCGCCGCGATATTTATAAACCTGTTATGTGTAATGTTTTCTATATGTTTCAAAACCAGAATAGGCAGAAACATGAGAGCGTAGAATTCTGCGGCTCTTGAAAGTGCGACATCTCCGATCATCCCCTGCGAAAGAGCCGTAGACATCATAAACCAGACTCCGATCATCATGAGATATCCATACATATAGATATCCGAGAAATCAGGGTTTCCCATTTTCACTGAAAAGAAATTAAGGATAGTGAGCATAAGTCCACTCATGAAAAGAAGGACTCCTGCTGAAGGCAGATACCAGCATTTACGAACGATACGATACGAAATATCTGTAGCATCGCCAAGATATACATATAATAGACGACCATGATAACTGGTCACTTCTGAATTCGTTTCTATTAAGATAGTCTTACCTGACATACTGCTGTCAATTTTTACGTAAAACCATTTATTTGCAGGAACACAAGTTGAAAGCAGACTTTTCCCGCCCTCATATTCATCGAGTTCTTTACCATCGACTGTGATTCGCACAGTCTGAAGGGTCGTTGGCATTGCAAGATACCAGCTGTCCCTTATATCATCAGGAAGTTTATTCGAAAAATAGACCGGATCAGGGTACGTTCCTACCGGATCTGATGTTGGAAGTTTGATGTTATAGCTGCTTTTTCCACCGCATGTAACTGTCCAGCCTTCATTAAATGAAATGAAATCTTTCTGATTAAATCCGTCTTCAGTGCCTTTTCGTGCGAACAGCATCACATTGATCCCGATTGCGATCAATAAGGCACTGACAAAAATGACAAGTATGATTTTCTTAATTTTCTTCTCATCCATATCAGAGTTTCTCTTCCTTCTTACGTGCAAAGAAAGCATCGATCGTACTCATGATCTCAGTAGGTTTCTGTGACTTTAGAAGGTATCCCTCCGGTTTCAGCTTTGCGATCTGCATCACCGCCTCTTTATCTCCGCATGCCGTAAGGAATATGACCGGAATGGCTGCAAAATCCTTTTCTGATCTGATCATCTCAAGGACTTTCTGTCCGTTGATTATAGGCATCTCATAGTCCAGAAGAATAAGATCAGGTATCTCCATCGAAAGGTATTTTATTGCCATAGTTCCGGATTTTGCCATTACAATCTGGTATTTGCTGCTGAGCCAAAGTTTCAGCCTCTTAAGCATATCCGCTGAATCATCAACAACAAGTATCTTAGGCTTATTAACGCTCTTGTGCGCTTCCACACAGGTTGCCATATATTCAGCTATCTCATCAACATTGATCGGATGCCTGTAGATACTGTCAACAAGATGACCATTGATCGTTTCGCCGATCTTGGCAATAAAATAATCATCTCCGATAAGTATTATCGGAATATCTTCTTCATCAGCTTTATCTCTGACGTATACAAGGACTTCCTCTGAGACCATCTCTGTATCCGCATATATGATGAAAGCGGCAACTTTTTCTTTTATCGCAGATATCGCATCAATATCCGAATCAACTCTTACCGCACGTATCTGCTTCTGCTCAATCTTTCTGACAAGGGACATTATCAGGTAACTCTTATCCGGAGATATCACTAATGTAACGCCGTTTTCATCAATCATAAGTCTCCCTCACTCCAAATCAAAAATGATAACGAAACAGTCTATAATTAATCCAATGATATCACACCAGAAAACATAATTCCACATTCTGCTCATCACAATTAGTCTGTTTTCGAAAACATGTTTTCGAAAGCACTATAAAGAAAGAAACGGTTCCGACATATGCTGCCGAAGCCGTTTCTTTCTTATGAGGGGGAGATAGTCATCTGAATAACTATCCTGATAATGATGATAGATAAAGTTTGTGTTCATTCTGTGTCTATTTAGTGAAGATATTATAAATGATGCAATGTTTCGAAAAAACTCTTCAGCAGAAATCGCAAAGCATTATCTGAATCTTTCTGCTTCCTCTGTACTCGTTTATCTCAGCGCTGTATATAATAGAAGCCGTATTTCCATGGTCAGAGAGAAAATCATCAAATGCCGATGTATTTCCAAAGCTTATCATGCTAAATCCCGCTCCGGATTCGCTCTTCACCTTATACCTGCCGTATTGCTTTTCTTTTCCAAATGTTTCCTTGGAGATCACTTTAACATTTTTCTCTGCAAATAAGGGACGTGGATTACCCGTTCCGAATGGTTCAAGTCTTTCAAATTCCGTAAGTAATCCCTCTGATATATAGCTCACCGGCATTGGCACGTCTATCCTCTTCTTCTCTTCAAAATCAGAAGCCGAAAGTCCACTTTCCTCATTCATCACAGTACGCATCTCATCAAGCTTATCCGGTTCCATTGAAAATCCGGCTGCCGCCTTATGTCCGCCGAATTTAGAAAACAGGCTGCTGTGTTCTACCATATGTGCAAACATATCATATGTTTCTATGCTTCTGCCCGACCCTTTAAGTCCATCCTGTGAATCAGTCACTACAAATACCGGATGATAGTATTTCTCCCTGATCTTTCCGGCAACGATCCCTGCAACAGATTCCATACAGTCTGGAAGATATACGATCATCACATCATCCCGATCAATATGGTCAGATGTGATAGCCTTCTCAGCTATACTGCACTGTTCCAGTGTTATCTTCTGTCTTTCTGTATTCAGTCCTACAAGTTTATCTGCAATCTCCTCAGCTGATCTTTCATCGTGTGCGCACAGAAGGTCTAGTGCATCTTTCGCCGTGTCAAGTCTTCCTGATGCATTTATACATGGTCCTATCCCGAACCCGATATTATAAGCGCTGAGTTTCTTTGCACCAAATCCGTCTTTTATAATGAGTTCATGAAGACCGGTATTCCCATCTGTCCCATTCATGACAGCAAGACCTTCCTTCACTATTATCCTGTTCTCATCAAGCAGCGGCATTACGTCACATACTGTAGCACAGGCTGCTTCTTCCAGAAGGCTTCTTTTGATTGTTTCTTTTTCTTTAATGTCCATTACATCAAGCAGCAGATACATCACTTTCATCGCAACGACAGCGCCGCAGACTGACACATATGGATATGTTTCACCCTCTCTGTGCGGATCGACTATGACTTCCGCCGGAGGAAGTATCTCTTCTCTTTCCCCGTTTTCATTTTCCCTGAAAGGCACTTCGTGATGATCTGTCACAATGACTGTCAGCCCAAGACTGTGCGCATATTCTATCTGCTCATAAGCAGCTATCCCGTTATCACACGTTACAATAAGATCTACGCTATCATTTCCGGCTTCCTTTATAAGTCTCTCGTTGATACCGTATCCATCGCTTACTCTCTGCGGTATCTGAGCATCCACGTTTCCGCCGCACTTTCTGATCACCGAAAGAAGGATATATGATGAGCAGACCCCGTCGACGTCATAATCACCTATTATACGTATCTTTTTGCCTCTATCTATAAACGATGATATCATTTCTGCCGCTCTGCAAGCGTCTTTTAGAAGATGCGGATCATACATCATATCAGCCGTGCCGTTTAGAAACATATCTATCTGCTCATCGCTTATGATGTCACGATTTCTAAGTATCCTTGCTGTGACCTGACTGATTCCGAATCTCTGTGCTATCCCGGCAAAATCTGCTTTTTTTGCTTCAACTACCCATCTGCTCATTCTTGACCTCTATGCCTCAACTGCATTTTTTGAAATTCTACTTTCGAGTCACTCTGATATATTGAAACAACGACCCTGGAAAATAAGATTCCAGGGTCGCAAGATTCTAAATATTGTAACTACTTTTTATCAAAAGTGACACGCCTCACAGCGTCATATATCGCTTATGACAGCCTCATTTGATCGCAATTCTCAGGCTTTTCCGCTACGTTTTGATTTCTTCGCTTCTTTTTCATCCTGCTTGATCTTGAGTGCTTTCTTATCTGCAGCATGTCTCATGAAATACCAGATAGGTGAAGCAAGTTCGATCGACGAATATGTACCGCAGATGACACCTACCATAAGTGGAAGTGCAAACTCTCTGATCGAAGATACACCGAATATGAACAGTGACAGTACCATGAAGAATGTAGTCAGTGATGTGAACAGGCTTCGTGAAAGTGTCTCTGATATACTGTTATCAGCAACTGTTATAAGCTCGTCCTTATCTGTCTTATTTGCCAGATTCTCTCTGATACGGTCAAATACTACGATAGTATCATTGATTGAATAACCTACGATCGTAAGTATACATGCGACAAAATCGCTGCCGACCGAAAGCTTGAATATCGCGTAGAACGCTGTCGTAACAAGCACATCGTGTACAAGTGCGAGCACTGCGCCTGACGCAAAACGGATATCTTTGAATCTGAACCATACATACAGAAGTATGCAGCCGCACGTTATGATTATCGCTAACAGTGCATTTCTCTGCATCTCGTTGCTTATCGTAGAACTGATGCTCTCATTTGTTATATTCTTTTCATCAACGCTGAACTTGTCTTTCATCGTATCAGTGAACTTTGTACGCTCATCAAGATCAAGGGTTCTTGTCTTAAATATTACCTGATTAGATCCGGCAACTTTCTGAGCCTGTACATTCGAATCACCTGTAATGTCTTCGATAAGCGGAACAACTTCATTGTTCACGTCATCAAGTGACAGATCCTTATTGAACGTTACTGTCGTAGAAGTACCGCCGAGGAACTCAAGGTTGAAGTTGAGCGGATGTCCGGTCTTCACCTGGCAGGCTATCATAGCAATGATACCGATAGTTATGAATGTAAGAGAACCTGCGATAAAGAATTTCGAATTCTCAAGGAAACGAATCTTCTTATGTGGCTTTCCGACTCCATATATCTTCGTATTCTGAATTCCAAGTTCGTAGAATGAATTCAAAAGTATTCTTGTGATAAAGAGTGCTGTGAACATCGATACAAAGATGCCAAGTGCAAGGGTCTGTGCAAATCCCTTTATAGAACCTGTTCCGGTAACACCCAGAACTGCAGCGGCGATAAGTGTTGTAACGTTACCGTCGATGATGGCTGACAGCGCCTTATGGAAGCCTGCCTCTTCAGCGCCCTTAAGCGACTTGCCGGCTTTTAGTTCTTCTCTTATACGCGCAAATATGATAACGTTCGCATCGACTGCCATACCTATTGAAAGGATGATACCTGCGATGCCGGGAAGTGTCAGTGTAATATCAAATGCATCGAGCAGTATTATCGTAAGTGCTGTATACATGCACAGTGCAAGGCTCGCTGCAAAACCCATGATGTAATAAACTGAGATCATGAATACAACGAGTACGATGAATCCGATCAGTGCTGCCTTAAGACTTGACTGGATCGCGTTCTGTCCGAGCTGAGCTCCGACTACGTTAGAACGCAGTTCCTTAAGTTCGAGCTTAAGTCCGCCGATTCTTATAGTTGAAGCAAGGTTGTTTGCTTCATCGATAGAACTCTCACCTGTTATGATCGCTTTGCCATCTGTTATAGCAGCATCTACTTTCGGAACACTTATGAAAGATCCGTCGTAGTAGATACCAATGCTCTCTCCCGCTTTATAAGCCTTAGTTGTAGCATCAGCAAATTTCTTCGCACCGGCTTCTGTGAAAGTCAGATCAACGACGATCTCCTGGTTGTTCATGCTGTCGTTCTGATATCCTGCCTCAGCGTTTGAAACATCGCTGCCTGACAGTACCGCATCACCGCTCTTTACGAGATCATCGATCGTTTTGCCGTTAAGAACATATGCTGAACCTGAATTAATGTAGTTCTGATTGCCGTCTTTATCAGTCTGTCTTATAAAATAAAGAGAGCCCGGTTTGCCCATCTCTTCAAGTATCGCATTAGCATCAGTGACACCAGGTATCTCGATATCTATACGATTATCGCCTTCCTGATATACATGTGCTTCAGTACTATACTGATCTACACGCTTTTGAAGTTTATAGATAGTATCGCTCATATCCTCGGCGCTTGGTTTCTCGTCGCCTTCAACTTCATATGTGATACTTACACCGCCTGCAAGATCAAGACCAAGCTTGATATCAGATGCAGCGCCGGATTTACTCGATCCCAGCCCATATACTGCGGTATATATCATACCAGCGAGAAGGGCAAAGAAGATGATCAGAGTAATTATCGCTTTTCTCTTTTTCATTTCGAAATCTCTCCTTTTTCCATAAAAATACAACGTATGTAGTATATCATAAAACGTTTTTCAATTAAAGTATATTTTATGCCTTCTTGACACGCAATCCACTCTCATGTAGTCTTTATTTTATATAATGATGTGGGTGTCAAAAGCAATTGTGTTATGATGTTACAAATCGCTACTTGCACAGGGCATTTGCCCGGAACGGAGTATATTCAATGAATACTGCAGGACTTTTGCAGATCATTTTCCTTGTCATACTTATCATACTTTCCGGATTCTTCTCGTCCGCAGAATCCGCATTTACTACGGTAAATAAGATACGTATTCGTGCGCTCGCAGGCGACGGCAATCATAATGCGATGCGCGTTGAAAAGATACTTGGCAGATACAGTAAAATGCTCAGTACCGTGCTTGTCGGCAACAATATCGTCAACATCTCCGCATCTGCTCTTGCGACAACGCTTGCCATCAATATATGGGGCAGCGTAGCTGTAAGTATCATGACCGGTGTTCTCACACTTGTCATCCTTCTGTTTGGCGAAATAATACCCAAGACATGGGCTACCGTAAGAAGCGAGCAGATAGCGCTCTCTTACAGCCGCATCATCTGGGCGCTCATGTTTATCCTGACTCCACTCGTCTATATAATAGATAAAATGTCTCATTTTATAATGAAGATCTTCAAGATTGATACATCAGGCAGTGGAACACAGATCACTGAAAATGAGATAAAGACATACGTTGATGTCGGCCGCGAAGATGGTGTCATCGAATCAGAAGAACAGGAAATGATCAACAATGTCTTTGATTTTTCTGACGCGGTAGCAAAAGACATAATGATACCTCGTATAGACATGACTTCCGTTGATGTGAATACCGATTATTACACGCTAATGAATGTCTTCCGCGATTCGATGTTCACGCGCATCCCGGTATATGACGGCGAGCCCGATCAGATCATCGGTCTTATCAATATCAAGGATTTCTTTCTTGTAAAAGATAAAAAGAATTTCCACATAAAGAGCATCATCCGCACCGCATATTTCACATTTGAATTCAAGAAGATCGCAGATCTCATGATAGAGATGCGCAGCAAGGCATTCAACGTGGCTTTCGTCTTAAGTGAATACGGCACCACTGTCGGCATGATAACAATGGAGGATCTTGTTGAAGAGATCGTCGGAGAGATACGTGACGAATATGACGAAGATGAAAATGAACTGATACAGCAGGTCGATGACAGACAGTATATAGTCGCCGGCAGTGTAAAGCTCGATGACCTTAACGATGTGCTCGGCACTTCGCTAAGCTCTGAGGACTATGACTCCATCGGAGGACTCATGATAGAACAGCTCGAAAGACTGCCTCACAATCACGAGACCATAACTCTCGACTGCGGTATAACTCTGACCGCCCAGGGAATCAGTGACCAGCGAATCGACAAAGTCATACTGCTGTTGTCAGCCGAGGATGATCCAGACAGGAAATCATCCGACACACCTAATGACAAAGACAAAGATAAAAAAGCGGATGAGAAAGAAAATGACGACATAAAAGAAAATGACAAAAACAAAAAGGCACCCGCATAAGCGGATGCCTCTTATATTTCCATGTGCGTATTGTACTATGCCAACGTAGTCCGTGCGGTGCACGTTATTGTACGAAAGCAGAAACGTTGCTGTCCGCTGGTGCTTAGCGAGGTTTTATACGAGCATAGCACCACTGCGGACAGCCGTAGCGAAAGCGGTTCTGCATCGTACATAACGTGGTCACCGCACCGCACTCTCGCTTTATTTCACGATATTAAGCACATCTTCTATCTCTGTGCTGTTTGCCTGAACAGCCTTAATTATCTCGTGCTTGCCATCTTTCGTTATCTCTGCGATGTTATCGTTCTCTTCGCCTTTTTCTATCACAAAATATCTGAGCTCGCTGTCATTTTTCCATGTAATGTAGATTCGAACCGGAATACCAACGACAGCGCCTTTCTCTGGAAGATCGATACGTGTTATCTGTACTTCTTCTGTGATATTAAGCGTCATTACTGTAAAATCATCTTCGGAATACTGGCAAAGTTCTTCCTTGGGATATGCCGATGTGTAAAGTTCAAGCATGAGCGTGCCTTTATCCTTCTGAAGCTTTCTGAGCGCTTCCTGCGGAGCTGCAAATAACATCTTCGGAAGAAGATCCCCGGCTACGCGCATATGAACAAATGACGTAAACTGTGCCGCGGTCATCGTGATAGTCTTCTTTGTCTGTCCCGCGGTCTGACCGTTATTCTCCTGTCCATCCACGCTCTTGACATTTTGTGCGTCCTGTCCGCTCTGCGCATTTTCCATCGCTTTATGATGTTTAGCGATCGCGTTTATGAGCTTTTCTCCAACGACAACGATCTCCGTGAACGGATCAAATACAGCTTCCGTAACTTTGCCGCCACTTGATAATATCATCGAGATACATGACATAAATGGGATTGTCACTATCGCAGGAAATTTTCTGTCTTTAGGAATATCTTCTATCGACGCAAACATTGGCATTGAGAGCGTTTCATCATTCTTTTTAAGAAGGCATGGTGAAAGTGGTGTCCCAGTCTTTGGCACTACCGGTATAGGTCTACCCTCTTTCATCGCTGCAGACATGATCGGTGTCATCTTTATATCCTTTGGCAGAAGGATCGGAACAACAACATTTGAATTTTCCAGAACAGTCACAAACTTATTGAAAGTATCCTGATTTCTGTCTGCTCTGAATTCTTTCGCTGCCATCTCAAGTAATGATGCATCACTCATCTTTTATTTTCCTCAACTTTCAAATTAACAAATCTGATTATATGCTATCTTTATACAACTTAACCACGCATCTCTTTGCAATCATTATCTGCGTTTATGTCATGCCGCGGTATCTGCACGAGCACTATTGCAAGGAACATCAGCACGCATCCAAAAAGTTCACGTCCGCTTAAGTGCTGTCCCTGCAGGAGCCACCCCGCGAGCACTGAAAACACCGACTCCATGCTCATAAGAAGTGAAGCCGCCGTCGGGTTCATTCCCTTCATGCCGACTATCTGAAGTGTATATGCAACTCCACTCGACATTATTCCCGCATATAAGAGTGGAAGCAACGCTGTCCTTAATCCCGCGAGATCAGGATGTTCAAACATGATCATGCATATCATAGAACTTATCATACAGACTATAAACTGACCGAGCGAAAGTTCTATGCCGTCGACACCTCTAATATGTGATCTGCCGCACTTTCTGTCTATATTCCGGCCGTCTTCATCAATACCCGCATCTTTTGAAAAATAATCTATAGAGATTATCTGAAATGCAAATAACAGTGCGCACAATATAAGAAGCACGTCATATATGCTTGTCGCAGAGCCCTTTGTTATACAAAGAAAATAAAGTCCTGCAACAGCTATCGCTACACCTGTCACTACATTTTTCCCAGGCATCTTTCCGGCAAACATCAGTATTATCGGAACGAGGACTATGTATAGCGCTGTCAGGAAACCGCATTTGCCGGTTTCTACATACTGTATCGCATACTGCTGAATAAACGTCGCTGCCGAAAGCAGAAGCCCGCATATAATGCTTGCAGCTATCAGCTTCCTCTTCATCTGACTCATGTTCATTCCAATGTGATTCTTATCAGTTGCAGTATCTGCCTTTTTTTCTGTAGGCATGATATATCCGTATTCATCAGTATATCCCAGTCTCTGCCTTGCTCTCCTTCTCACGATCACAAGAGGGGTAAGCACTACGACCGCCAGAAGCGATCTTACTGCATTAAATGTAAACGGTGGAACACTGTCCGCACCTTTACTCTGTGCAACAAATGCGATGCCCCAGATAAACGCGGCAAGAAGCAATAGAACTGGTTGAATTTTAAATTTATGCTTTTTCAAAATCATGTCACTTTTTCGGTAATGATTCCATAAGCTGTCTGAGTATCTCCATATCATCCGCTGTAAGCTTCAGATTTGACGCGATCTTCTGTCCATCAGGAGTCGTGACATTGACCTCAAAAACGGAACCTTCCTTTACTCCATTTGCCTGAACTGCACTAAGAAACGGCTCAAATTTCGGATGATTCCCCTTAAAACGATTCCACAGATTCATCATCTGCATAAGACCTGCCGGATTAAACATATTACCGCCTCTTTCCAATCATGCGCTCCGTATCATGCGCTCCGTATCATACGCATGTTTCCATTCAACTCTATTTTCTGTCATCGACATTCTGTATATCAATAACAATCTGCCATACCTATTGTAATGTAGAGCAATAACAATCTGCCATGCTCATTGTAATATAGATCAATTAACATTCATCATATATCGGTACTTACAGGTTCAACAGACATATACTATCGGCTCAATGTCAATTACTGCTCAAGCGGCTTGTTATAAAAGTCCTTGAAATCTGAGAACCCTTGTGCTGTAAGCTGTTCTTTTTGGAACTTCTTGTTCTTGTTCATCCTTACAACGAGAACATCTTCTCCTTCAGACCTTACACGCTGAGCCTCTTCGATTATCTTGTAAAGAGCTTCTCCGCTCATACCTTTTTCTATAAGAAATGCTGTCTTCTTTGGCTTATTCGGAATCTTGAATCCGTTCTCCATGAGCAGCATTATGATTCTCTCAAAACCTATTGAAAATCCGCATGCCGGAACACTCTGTCCTGTGAACTTCTCGACCATTTTGTCGTATCTGCCGCCGCCTCCGCAGCTTCCACCGTACTGTGGCATCGCAACTTCGAATATCGTTCCTGTATAATATGACATACCGCGAACGAGTGTCGGATCGAACACCATCTTAAAGAAACTTCCCTGTGTCGCTTCGACTGCCGCAACGATCTCCTTAAATGAGTCAACAACTTCGCTGTCGATACTGCCTTCTATTTCCCGGGAAATAAAATCGAACGGCTTCTCAGCCTTCTGCGCGCCGTCAAAAAGTGCAAGATACTTTTCAATGCTCTCCGCATTATATCCGTGCTCTGTAAGTTCTTCTTTTACGCCGTCTATCCCTATCTTATCCATCTTATCAAGGGAAATGAAAAGGTCATCGTAATCTTTTTCCTCGAATCCTGCGAAAGAAGCCATAGCCTTGAGGATCCGTCTGTCATTTATCCTGATCTGAAAGTCCTTAAATCCAAGCTTTCCAAGTGTCATAGTAGTTGCAAGGATAAGTTCGATCTCAGCAAGATTTGAAGGTTCGCCAAGTATGTCGATATCGCACTGCGTGAATTGGCGGAAGCGTCCTCTCTGAGGTCTGTCCGCACGCCATACGCTTCCGATCTGAAGCGCTTTAAATGGGGTTGGCAGTTCATTTGCATGATTCGAATAATACCTGACAAGCGGTACTGTAAGATCATAGCGAAGTCCGCTGTCGACAAGATCATTCTCTGTCTGCGCATTGTCAAGCTGAAGCTTTTCTCCGCGCTTCATGATCTTGAAGATAAGCTTTTCATTTTCGCCGCCAGCCT
>JAGPKJ010000049.1 GCA_018053995.1 Lachnospiraceae bacterium
GCTCTGCACCACTGCCCGTCTGCTCTGCATCGCCATCCGTCTGCACTTTTGTAACACGAATGCAGCCATCAGCATCTTCTCTCATCCCCAGCGTTCCCGGGTTCATCTCCATCGAAATCTCAGCGTCAGCGTCAACGCTGAATAATGATTTCACTTTATTCATGATCTTTTGAATCAGTTCCGGGGAAATAAAAGACGGCGTGCCTCCGCCGATAAATATCGTAGAAATACGATATTCGTCAGCATAGCATACCGCAGCCTGTTCTATCTCACGACATAGATAGTTGCAATAACGCCACTGTGCTTCTTTTGTTGCAGGAAAAGAAAGGAAGTCGCAATATGCGCACTTCCTTTTGCAAAACGGAATATGAAGATATAAAGCAAGCGGTTTCTTATTATCCATCCCACACGCCCTCTCCTAATTGGCTAGTCAAATACTTCTAACTCGCTAAGTCCTTCCACCCGGCTTAGACTGCATTCAGCATGAACGCTTTCGATCTCCTGAATGCACTTGAAGCTTGCTAAGCAGTCTCAAAGTATGCCTGTACAGACACGCCATTGCGTGAAGCCCCGCCCTACTGCTGGTCGTCAAGCTTGAGGACCGCCATGAACGCTTCCTGCGGAACTTCGACCCTGCCGATCTCACGCATGCGCTTCTTGCCTTCCTTCTGCTTCTCTAGCAGCTTCTTCTTACGAGAGATATCGCCGCCGTAGCACTTCGCGAGAACATCCTTACGCATAGCCTTGATCGTAGTACGCGCAATTATCTTGCCGCCTATCGCAGCCTGAATCGGAATCTCGAACAAATGACGCGGAATCTCATTGACAAGCTTCTCACACATCTTGCGGCCACGCTCATATGCGCTTTCTGCAAATACAATAAATGAGAGTGCATCGACATTTTCATGATTGATGAGAATGTCAAGCTTCACCATCTTTGAAGTCTGATAACCCTTAAGTTCATAATCAAACGAAGCATATCCACGTGACCTGGACTTAAGTGCATCAAAGAAATCATATATTATCTCATTCAGCGGAAGCTCATACTTAAGTACAGCGCGGTTCGCCTCAATGTAATCCGTACTCAGATAATTACCGCGGCGTTCCTGACATAGCTGCATGATAGGTCCGATATACTCCGAAGTCACCATGATCTCAGACGAAACGATCGGCTCCTCAATATGATCTATCTCCGCAGGATCCGGAAGATTTGACGGATTCGTGAGTTCTATCTTAGTCCCGTCAAGCTTGTAAACATGATATACAACGCCGGGAGCAGTCGTCACAAGATCAAGATCATACTCCCTCTCAAGACGCTCCTGAATGATCTCAAGATGAAGCAGACCCAGAAATCCGCATCTAAAGCCGAATCCAAGTGCCGCCGATGTCTCAGGCTCAAATGTAAGTGAAGCGTCATTAAGCTGAAGTTTTTCAAGCGCATCCTTAAGATCCGGATACTTCGTCGTATCTGCAGGATACATCCCGCAGTAGACCATAGGATTAACTTTTTTATAACCCTGAAGCGGCTTCTCGCAAGGTCTTTCATTTTCCGTAACAGTATCACCGACATGAGTCTCGCGAAGATCCTTGATGGAAGCCGTAAAATAACCGACCATGCCCGCCTGAAGCTCATCGCATGGGATGAACCTGCCGGGTCCGAAATAGCCGACCTCAGTCACCTCGTTGACTCCACCTGTCGCCATGAAACGGATAGGCATACCCTTGCGGATACAGCCTTCCTTTACACGCACGAATACTATGACACCTTTATAAGAATCATAAAGAGAATCAAATATTAGAGCCTGCAACGGATCTTCGATATTTCCGACAGGTGCCGGGATTTTCTGAACGATAGCCTCAAGGACATCCCCGACATTTTCGCCCGTCTTCGCGGAAATGCAAGGTGCGTCCTGCGCTTCGATCCCGATCACATCTTCGATTTCATCCTTTACACGCTGTGGATCAGCACTCGGAAGGTCGATCTTATTTATCACAGGAAAAACATCAAGGTCATGGTCAAATGCAAGATAGAAGTTCGCCAGAGTCTGCGCTTCCACACCCTGCGTAGCATCAACTACAAGGATTGCGCCATCGCAGGCTGCAAGCGCTCTGCTGACTTCATAATTGAAGTCGACATGACCGGGCGTATCAATCAGGTTGAAGATGTACTCCTCGCCATTCTTCGCCTTGTATACTGTTCGGACAGTCTGAGCCTTGATCGTTATGCCTCTCTCACGCTCAAGATCCATGTTGTCGAGCACCTGATCCTGCATCTCGCGCTTTGTAAGGAGACCGGTCATCTCGATGATACGATCTGCCAGCGTTGATTTGCCGTGATCAATATGCGCGATAATGCAAAAATTACGTATTTTGCTCTGATCTATAGCCATGTTTTTTCCTCTCGATTATTACTTTCTTAATTAAGCTGCCTCTGTAAAGCCGTCATCATTGCTATATTGCTTAACCTGAAAACAGCCTCTGTAAAGCCATCATCATTGCTATATTGCTCAGCCCGAAAGGCTGCCTCTTGAAAAAAATAAGCCCTCACATGACGGTGTGGGGGCTCAGTAAGTCTGATCTATTAAAATTAACTCAAGCCATCTTGCTGACAGCGGATGCCATTCTGGATACTTTTCTTGAAGCAGTATTCTTGTGGTAGATTCCTTTGCTCTTCGCTTTATCGATCGTCGAAGAAGCGTCTTTAAGTGCAGCTTCAGCTGCAGCCTTGTCACCGCTCTCAACAGCTGCGTTAACCTTCTTTATAGAAGTCTTAACTCCGCTCTTTACGGCCTTGTTCTTCTCGCCGCGGGCTCTGTCAATAAGTACTCTCTTTTTTGCAGATTTGATATTTGCCATGATGCACACCTCCTTCATCACTGATTATTATAGTAGGTGTCTCATTAAATCCGGACACGGACGTATTAATTGAAACACACAAGGTTTATTCTATGATATGCCATCTTTATTGTCAATAGCGAATCATTTTATTTTCTAAATCATTTTATTTTCTAAATCATTTTATTTTCTAAATCATTTTATTTTCTAAATCATTTTATTTTCTAAATCATTTTATTTTCTAAATCATTTTATAATGTGGGTATCAAAGCAGTATTTGTGTTATGATGCTGCGAATTGCTTAACTTCATCCTGGATTCTTATATCACCTGTGTTTATATCTCTTCTTATCCTCGTACATCTCTTTGTCAGCCGCGATGCATGCAGCGTCGAAATCGCCATGTGCCGGTATTATCGTATAACCGAACGAACACATATATGGTGTATTTGCAAGGGCAATCCTAACCTTTTCTATAAACTTTCTGGACAAATCATCATCCATATTCCTTCCAATGACCATAAATTCATCTCCGCCGACACGATACGCCCTCGTCCATTTGTCGGTACATGATAGAAGCACTGCGCTAAATTCAGCAAGTGCACGATCGCCTGCCTTATGCCCCTTATTATCATTTATCTCCTTCAGATTGTTCAAATCCATAGAAATCAGAGCGAACTTCTGCCCTTTAAGTTTATCTGCATCATTATAAAACTTGTCCCGATTAAGCAGCCCTGTCAGCATGTCCTTCTTATTTGCCTGAACATAAAAGAACATGTAATACAGGAAACACGAAACCATCATCGCTCCCGGAACAAGAAAGCGCAGCTTGAACTTCACTTCCAACATCATCGCTGTAAAACAGATGACCGCCATGTAGAACAAAAGCACCATCTCATATTTCTCGACATTTCTCTGAGTTTTCACTATCAGGAAAATAAAGATCAGAAGATACGCCATCGCCGTGACATGCGTCCAATAACCGATCGGTCCTCTTATAAGATTATTATTTATGTCAAATGAAAACATCCAATGAGTAAAATAACTTGTAAAAGCCAGGATCCCATTGATCACTACAGGCAGCCACAATAACTTTTCTCTCCTGCTGTCGCCTTCAAAAGTAATATCCATGATCATCGCAACCACCGCCGGACGAAGCGTATATCCTATCGCCTTTGCAAGGTACCGCATATCGTCAAGTCGGGGAAGTACCGCATAGTACCGGTCAAAGATGTCATTGATGTCGATCATGAAAATGATAAGCACGCATATCACAAACTTGTTGCGGCTCTTTTTATCGGTTATCCTGCCAAAGAGCATAACGATAAGTAGTCCAACGAGCATACTGAAAGTTATGAAATTGTACATAATGATAGTTGCTAAAGTACTCATATTCACCCATCCTGCGTGTACTTGCAAAATCCGTTTCCTGATATCCTATACCTCTAACCTGCTAGTTATCCGACCTCGCATATGCATTCTTCATCAGATTGCTCGATTCGCAGAGCACATGATCAAGTACGTCAGATGTCTCCTTCTTGAGCATGTCAGCAATCTCAAGATCAGCCTTTCCGCAGAGCTCGCAGGCAATCCTGCCAGCCTTTGCATTCTTCGCAGCACCTGCATTCTTCACTTTGCCACTATTCTTCGCCTCATCAAATTTCCCGTCATACTTTGCGATAATCTCATGCCCCGCCGCCATCACAGCCGCCTGATACCTCTCAATGTGAATCAGACATTTGCCGTAATGAGCATCCGCGACCGCCGCAATAAGACGGTTCGACCAATAGAAATTATCAGTTGAAACCTCCGCCGTCGTATTCGAAAGATACTCCGGCGTAGAATCAATATTCACATAAAACGGTGCAAACGCGTTATACGTATTCGACCCCCAGGACAGCCACATTATAGCGTTGTGATCATCCGGCACATACGGGCGGATCTGAATCAGTGCGACAAAACTGTTCCTGTTAACACCGATAGACCGGTAAGCACCCCGCATCGACGGATCACCATAAGAAGCGTAAGGATCATAAGGCGTTCCCTGAAAATGAGAGGAAAGGAGATATTTCACATCTTCAACCGTTATCTTCCTGTCAGGCACCGCGCACCACGGGATATCGTCAGAAACCGGCGTATAATCTGCATCCGCGCCGTCCCACTTCATACTGTCATGATTCAGATATCTGCCCATGAACCACGCACGCGGCGTATTGTAGACATGATCCGCATCATCGTGACTTCCGAAGACCTCACGCGGATTGATCACTGCTACTGCCTTAGTATCGCCAAATGAAAGGTTCAGATGATTATCATCTATAAATTCACGAAGATCAGCTGAACACATGCAGGTCTTCTGCGCACCAGACTTTGCACTGCCTGCTTTCTGTGCACTAGCTGACTTCACTGTACCGTTCTTTGACATGCTCATCTTAGAAACAGCACCTTTCTTCCCCAGCGCATCATCAAGATCAAAGCTGTCGATTCCCAGCTGATTCGGCATGATCACATACGAATCATCCGGAACCCTCTTCGCGATCCAGTGATGCCCGCCAACAGACTCAAACCACCACACCTCATCTCTATCAGAAAATGCGATACCGTTTGACTCATAAGTTCCATATTCTTCAAGTAAAGCGCCAAGACGCACGACACCTTCACGTGCCGAATGAATGTACGGGAGCACAAGGACAACGATGTCCTCCTCGCCGATACCGCCGGGCTTGATATCTGCTGCGTCTGAACCATCTTTTGTTTTCGCACCATTTTCATCGCCTGGTACATATGTGACCAGCGGATCCGCGCCCAGAACTCTTTCATTTGTCGTGATAGTCTCAGTCGCAGTCATCGCGATATTCTCGGCATTTACGCCGCTCGCCGCCCAGATCCCGTTATCATGAAGCGCGTGCGGAACCGCAGTATATCTCATCGGATTCTTCGGAAGTTTTATCGATACATGGGAAATAACAGAATTGTATATCTTTGGCTGTTCATCAGGATGAACGACCACCCACTTCGTCGGCACATATTTTCCTGAGCCGGAATCATCATTTCTTGAAATAAAAGTCGAGCCGTCATATGTTGCACCTTTACCGGCCAATATCGTAGTACATGGCATTATCAATTACCTCCCCAAAAAAATAATATTATAATTATATCACTTGATGCAGGTATAAAAATCACTATTGTAAGATGATGCTGTATGTCATCACTTACGTCAGCTCATATTTTCTGCGCTTTAGACGCTCTTCAAATCTATCCCCAGGTATAGGTCTGTCAAATAAAAATCCCTGGATCAGATGACATCCTATCGACGTAAGATAGCCAAGCTGTTCTGCCGTCTCAACACCTTCAGCTATCGTCTGCATGTCAAGATCATCGACCATGTGTATAACATTCTCAACAACTTTCTTGTCACGCTCATCAAGCGAAGTTATAAATTCGCGGTCAAGCTTGACTACATCTACTGGAAACGAACGAAGCATCGTAAGTGATGAATACCCCGTCCCGAAATCGTCGATAGATACCGCAATGCCGCTCTTTCGCAGACCATTGATAAAATCAGAGAGCATAGATGCCTCTGCCTTATTTACCGTCTCCGTCACTTCGATCTCAATATATCTATGATCGATCTTATACTTGTCAACCGTGCTGATTATCCGCTCAACAAGCTGGTCATCACCCAAGTGCTTACGCGAAAAATTAACTGATACCCTTACCGGATCAATCCCCTTGCCGATCCATTCGCGGATAGCCATACATGTATGTTCCAGAACATAAAAATCAAGAGTCCGCACCATCCCGTTCTGTTCAAAGATCGGGATAAAATCACCAGGCATAAGAATATCATTGCCCAATTTCCATCTGCTGAGTGCTTCAGCTCCGATGAGTGTCCCATCTTCCGCACGCACTTTAGGCTGGTAATATACAAGAAACTCCTCGTTCTTGATTCCGTCTGAGAATCTCGCAATAAGCTGCTTCGTGCGCAGCGCACGCTCATTCATCTCTTTATCCGCCAAAACATAATGACATTTTCTTACGTACCGCGCCTCGTTAAGCGCCACCGATGCATCGCCTATAACGCTGCCGCTAGTAGCGATATTCTTATCAATATCGAATATACCCGCAACAGCCGATATCCGAACCGGAATGTTTTCACTGCCGATTATCCCAAATGTATCAATACCCGCTAAAAGATTTAGAAATGTAGTTACACGATTCTTGAAAATAAGAGCGACAAAGTTGTCACCGCCAAGATGTCCCAGACATTCGCCGTCAACAAGATACGACGACAGCTTATGTGCATAACGCGCAAGGATCTCGTTCGTCTCACGATTCCCAAACTTTTCATTTACCAGACCAAAATGCGCCAGATTAAAATAGAATGAAGTATACTCAGGAAGTTTTCCCTGCCTAAACAGCTTCTCAGAATTCACCAGATAACCGCCTGTATTCGGCAGCCCTGTAAGCGCATCTGTCAGATACGATTTCTGCAGCTTCTCAACAAGACGCCATCTCCCGCAAGCGATAAATATAACATCAGCCAGTATCTGCAGGTCAGACTCTTCTTCCTTATGTTCCGGACTGTTATCTTCTGACAGATAAAAACTTATCGTAACAGTTCCGCCATCGTCTGTCTTATAACTCCTTGTGTACGGCGGATTCTCGCTATATGCCGTTCCGTCCCGGTATATGAGCGTATTCTTGGTCTCGCCATCCTTTGTGAACTTCGTCGGATCTATCTCAAACCCGATCTCTATCCGCGTTATACCCAGATACTTTCCGACTTCCATAAACGCAGATTGAGACACCTGCGAAACAACGATACAGTTAGACAGCTTAGACGTCAGTTCCGAAAGAATACCTGAAGGAATCATATCTATACCCCGCTATACTGATCACCCGATTGTTACAACCCTAAAACAAAAAGATGCTGAGGGGATCTCAACCTCAGCATCCAAAAGCAACTGGCTGGCTCATTGAGTCCCTTTAGTTTTGCGTCTCCGGATCACTCCGGATTTGCTCATCTAGTTTATATGGTTAAATTATAGTGCTTAGCAACTATTTTGTAAAATGCCATATACCACTACTAAAAATACTTCTGTCGAAAATCTCGACAGAAGTATTTTGAATTCTAATCCAATAACTGTTACTTAAGTTCGTCTCTCTTCTTCTGCAGGAGTTCGACGTTCTTCTTCTCAATATCATTGAACTCTTTATAGACAATCTTGTCATCTGACTCTGTTCCGTCGTACCAGTCAAACTGATCAAAGTGATCCTGAAGATCCTGATCCTTGAAGATGTAACCATGACGCGCATAAGGCTCATTTATAGCAAACCGCAGATCATCTTTGCTGAGATTTTCTATATCACTGTCTGAAAGCAGTTTATCTGAGCTGTCTGGGAAAACCTCGGCGATTGTACTGTCTCCATTAGCACTGTCTTCTTCGACGCTCTGAGATTCTGTGCTTTCTGAAGCAACGCTAGACTTTGCCGCATCTGCATTGACATTCTCTTCACACTTATAATTCTCTGCATTACCTGTTACAACATCTGTCTTCAGTGCGTTAAGAGTCGGATAGCCTGGAAAATATCCGTTCCATGCGCCATCACCCGCGGTTATTTGATTCGAACTTGGAGTGTTATAATTTGTCACATCATAATCTATATTTTTATCTGACGCTAAGATCAGATCTGAATACTCTACATACCAATATGAATCAGCACTTCCCTGATATGCTTCTGTGAACCATCCGCCTTCCTGATTGATCTTTGTCGTGATCTTATATACAAGATAGAGTTTATTAAGACCATCATACATATTCTGCGCCGCTTTAGCTGTAAGCAGATATGTTCCTAAATAAGAAATCGAATCAAGTGACTCACTATCATTATAAGAATTCACGGCATATGATTTATATGCATCAACCGCCTGCCCCTGCATCTCTTTCAGCGTTGCATCAGGAATCTCTGCAGCCTTTGTGATATAACTTCCAAGTCCATCAACCGTAAATTCTTTTGTTGTAGCCGAAGGAATATCGCCATATTGTTCAATACATGCTGTTGAAACGTCTCCTGAATATGCCGATATCTTTACTGTGACTTTGTCCCCATTCTTAAGTCCCTGATTCTTGTCAAGGGAATACTGAAGGCATTCTGCTTCCGGGATTGATGCTGGAGTATTTATCTGAGCCAGTCCATTAGGCGCAGTTCCGGTAAATACTACTTCAAGACCAGCGAATGGATCAAATGTCTTCACCTTTTCAAGTCCATCGACCTTGACCTCTTCATCTTTATACTTAAGTTTATATCCAAAATACTTTTCTGCATCTTCGTCTTCACAATTCCAAGTCATTTTTACCTTGTCACCATTTGAAAGACCTGTACTTTTATCTAGTGAAGTATTGACACATGAATCAAGAAACGTATCTGAAGCAGATTCGAGAGATGCTGCCACCATATACCCAAGTCGATCAGAATCATCCATTTTTTTAGCATTTTTCTTGAGTTTCTTTGTCAACTTGCTGTCGTAATCCTCTTCAAATTTATCTCTGTCAAATGTAACGGATGCTGTTCCCACTGAATCATATCCGTCAAACGTAACCTCGGTGTATTTATTCAAATTAATTGTTGGTTTGATCGCTACACGTAAGATAATTATCAATATAAGAATTGCTGCGACCGCACCGCCTAAGATCGCGACAGTCTTCTTAAACTCTGAATTTTTCTTATACTTTGTGGTAAATGCTTTCATCTGATTATTCATCTGTGAGGTTTGAGTATTCCTCTGCTGTGCATAGCCCTGCTGATATGCATTTCCCTGCTGTCCACTTTGATTTCTAACACCGTTATCAGCTCCGCATTTAGGGCAGAATCTAGATGTAGCATTCATCTTTGAACCGCACGCTACACAATACTTAACCCCTGATGCTGCCCTAGGTACTTCGACATTAGGTGCTTCTACCTTGGGTGCTTCTACCTTGGGTGCTTCGACCTTAGGTGCTTCGACCTTAGGCTCTTCAGCCTTTGGTGCCTCGACCTTAGGCTCTTCAGCCTTTGGTGCCTCGACCTTAGGCTCTTCAGCCTTTGGTGCCTCGACCTTAGGCTCTTCAGCCTTTGGTGCCTCGACCTCAGGCTCTTCAGCCTTTGGTGCCTCGACCTTAGGTTCTTCGGTCTTGGGCTCTTCGGTCTTTGGTTTTTCTACCTCTGAAGCTTCATCACTTATAATCGCTCCACACTCCGGACAGAATTTACTGTCATCTGGAATCTGCTTGCCACATTTGATACAAAACATTATTTTTCCCTCCTATTATTTTCACTGAAAATATGCGTCAATTCCGTTGGCGATACCTTCCGTGATTTTATACTGATACTCATCTGTTGCCATGCGCTGATCCTCTGTCGGATTCGTCATATATCCCATCTCGACTATCGTGACCGGCACCTTGCACCAGTTGATTCCACTCATAGTGTCTGTCTTCCAAACATACTCCTTCTTACATCCGGTCGCCGCGACAAATGAATCAAGTATGCACTGCGAGAGTTTTTGGCTGCTTGCCGCAAGATTACCGTTATAGGGATTCGATGTTGTCTGGCATATCGTCATTGCACCATTTGCACCGCTGTTAGTCGATCCATTTGCATGTATCCTGACAAATGCCTCAGCGCCCGCATTGTTTGCTATCTCCGCACGCTGACTGTTGCTTATATTAACGTCATCCGTCGTTCTTACCATGACTACTGTATATCCGCGATTCTGAAGTTCCGTCTGAAGCTTGAGTGCAACCTGCAGATTAAGCTTGTACTCAGGAAGCCCTGTCGCCACGCCGCTCGTACCTCCGGAAACTTTCGCCTTCATAGTTGAAGATCCGGGACCCACAGGCTCCTTTGAAGAATCCCCATGTGCCTGATGACCGGCATCTATCGCAACAATATGACCACCGGTATGCTTTGCCGTTGTTACCGTTGTTGCTGTTCCTACTGTAGACGTTGCCGCCGTTGTCGCATCGCAGCTCACGTCAGTCTTTTCATTTGAATCCGCCGTTGCATCCGCAAGAAAATCATTACGAATATAACCGGTCTTGCCGTTGTAATCTACACTTGTCCAAGTGTCTTCCTGTTCATTCACTTCAACAGGTTGCTCAGCTTCTATAACACATACGACCGCAGAATCAACGCCCGGCTGTTCACGAAGATTAACGCGTGATAATGTGACTTTGCTGCTTGCCTTGCCATCTGCAACAGCATTGCTATCTGATGAGCCTGATGTCTCTGATTCTATTGTTTCCGGTTCTGATGCATCTGATTTTTGTGACATTTCGACTGATGACGTTTCTTCCGTCGCTGTCTGAGATGAAGCTTCAGATGAGATAGATTCGATCAGATCATTCTCTGAAGATGATGCTGTCTCTATTCCTGAATTTTTAGATCCGCAGCCGCAAAACATCATGCAAGCCGTGATCAACCCAATGAGCAAAAGGCTCATCGTACTTACTTTATTCTGTTTCATGACACCCTCACAATTTATATTTATAAATTAAAATGACCTCAATAATTATACTGTGTTAAATAGAATGTGTCCACAATAAATATCTATTAAAATGAACTGTGTCAAAGCATGATCAAGTGAGTGTATCACTTTTAGTACTTTACGTCTCCTGTCTTTATCCACTTCCCTGACCTGAATCTGATGATGAATATCAACGTTCTTACGGCATATTCGATTCCGATGCATATCCATACGCCCTCGATTCCCAGATCAAATGTCACGGATAATATGTATCCAAGTCCAACGCGTACCACCCACATCGTTATCAACGAAACGACTGAAGCATAATACACATCGCCTGCTGATCTCATGACATTTGGGAGCACATTAGATGATGACCAGAAAAATGCCATCGGAACAAGAACGATTATGACAAGCTTGTATATAAGTGAGACCGTATCCTGAGGTGCCCCATAGATTGTGAGCAGTGGTCTAAGGATCGGCAGGAATGCAGCTATAGACAAGATTATCGCCCATTCGCCCATAATGACAATCCGTTTCCCATATCTTTTCGCCCAGCCAAAATCTTTTGCACCTATGCACTGCCCCACAATAGTAACAGACAGATTCGATACAGACATCCCAACTGAATAAAACAACATAAGTACAGCACTTGCCACAGCATTTGCCGCAACACTTTTCGTACCAAACTTCACTATGTACATCGATGTGATAATACTTGCACCGTTAAAGCACAACTGTTCAATGGCAAATGGAATGCTGATATTGATTACCCTTCCAAGAATGTTCATATCCGGATGATATATCTCAGAAAAATGAAATGTGAACCCTGACTTTGACTTTCGTCCATATAGAAAATACATACACACGATACCGCCTATCACCCGTGCGATATTTAACGCCAGAACAGTCCCGAGGATATCCAGTTTCATGATATTTATGAATATATAGCTTGCGATAAGGTGTATCAGATTGATTATCACTGAAAGATACAGACACGTCTTGGTCTCCCCGATCCCTCTGAATATCGCAAATCCGCCAAGATATATAGCAAGGAAAATAAAAGATATGGCGCATCCGATAAGATACATGACTGCCTTATCTACTATCTCCGGATCTACCGCTCCATACATCGCATTTATTATCGGGCGCGCAAATATGATAAATACAGCCGAAAGAATGACTGCTGTAAGTGTCGTCGAATACACAATAAGTTCCGCAGCTTTTTCCATGCTGCGTTTGTCTCCCTGTCCCTTATACTGTGCGATAATAACAGTTCCACCTGATGATACCGCATTAAACACTGCATAGATCATCATGTATATCGGTGACACAAGACTTACAGCTGACACAGATTCCTGACTTGACGAACTTATCATAGCCGTCGTCAACAGATTGATCACACTTATAAAGAACTGATCAAGTATCAGTGGCAGCAGCATCGCAAATATCTGTCCATATGTAAAATACGGACTGTTCCATTTTTTACTAAGATAATTTCTCATATCTGTTATTATATGCGTTCCGTTATGTCACTGTGTAATATTCCGGCTCGATTGATACTACTATCTGTTTTACAGTTTATCTCAGGCTCTTTCTGCAAGTTCTTTCGCAGATTCGTTTGCTCTTTCGCTGGTTCGGTCTGTAATCACCTGCTTCAGGTTCTTCTTCATGTAGATGACATCATCCATCGGATTATCATAATATGCTTCGCACTCTTCAAAGCGATACTTCTTATAAAGATATATCGCCGTCTTAAGCGGTTTTATCGTATCGAGTACCATCTCTTCATATCCGGCATCTTTCGCATGCGCGATTATCGCCTTTACGAGCTTGTCTCCAAGATGCATTCCTCGCGCATCCGGATGAACATAAAGCCGTTTCATCTCACATCTTGTATCTGAATGTTTGTGATAAGCAACAATTCCGAGAACCCTGCCCTCATTTACCGCTGCCAGAAGTTCTCCCTGCGGTGCCGTATACTTTGATGCCGGATCTTTTAGTTCCTCATCGATATTCTGAAATGAAAGGTCACGTCCAAGCCGCTTTGTATATTCTATGATGAGTGGTTTTACCTGATCGATATAATCTTTCCCGTCTACTATCGTAGTTTTCTCATTATCCATGTTTCATATCTCTTTTCTAATTTTCTTTTCTTATTCTCTTTTTTATATTCTCTCTTCTTAACTTTTATTCACCGATAGATCTTCTAGCAGCTGTCTGTCCGTGTATGAGCGTCGTATCAAATACCGGAAGCACTGAATCCTTTTGACTTATGAGAAGCCCTATCTCTGTACAGCCAAGTATGACTCCCTTGGCACCTTTGTCTTTCATTTTCCCTATGATCTTCTGATACTTGACTCGTGATTCATCATTCACGATCCCGAGACATAGTTCCTTATAGATGACATCATTGAATATCTCTATATCATCGCCCTCCGGTACCATGACAC
>JAGPKJ010000050.1 GCA_018053995.1 Lachnospiraceae bacterium
GATAATAGCTGGATCACAGACGGCGAGCTTACTATCGATCCTAAGAGAGAAGAGTTCCTTGATCTATCAAAGAAGCTTAAGGACAATGATTACGATAATGATACAAAGGATTGGCAGGATGCCTGGTTTGCAGACATGAAGGGTGAAGGAGAGAAGCAGATATTCGGTTTCTTTGGTCCTGCATGGCTGATCAACTACACACTTGCTCCTAACTGCGGCGGCGAAGCTGTAGGTGAAGGAACATATGGTGACTGGGCAATATGCAAGCCTCCGGTTGGCTTCTTCTGGGGCGGCACATGGGTTCTTGCAAATAAAGACAGTCAGAAGAAAGAAGCTGTCGGAAAGCTTATCGATTGGATCACACTTGACTGCACGAAAGATGGTCTGCAGTATATGTGGGCTAACGGAACAATGAACGGTGACGGCGGCACGAAGGACTGTGTTGCATCAGGTACTGTCATGGGAATGTCAGATGGTTCACTTGATTTCCTTGGCGGACAGAACATGTTTGATGTATTTGTTCCGGCAAACCAGTATGCAAATGGTAAGAACCTCACACAGTACGATGAGACGATCAACCAGTATTGGCGTGATCAGGTAGCTGAATATTCTGCCGGTAATAAGTCAAAAGAAGAAGCGATAGCGGCATTTAAGCAGAATGTGGCAGATAACCTGGATGTAGAAGTTAATTGATGATATCTGACTGTGAACAGGTCTGATCTATAATATCTAACACTGATGGGCGGGACCTAAAACGTCCCGCTCATTATTAGAATAGGGGCATAATCATGAAAAAGAAAAACCACCTTGATTATTCGAAATACGGCTACATCTTTTGTATTCCATTTACAGTCGCATTTCTGATCTTTTCGTTATATCCGATCTTATATACAGCGATTATCGGATTCACGGATCTGAAAGGAATGGGGGCAACATCCTTTCATTTTCTCAGTGATCCATTCAAGAATTTCAGGATGATACTAAATAACCATTCGTTCAGAGTAGCGTTTGGAAACACGTTTAAGATCTGGATTCTTAATTTTATCCCGCAGATCTTTCTGGCGCTTCTTCTGACGGCATGGTTCACAGACAAGAGAAACAAGATCAAGGGACAGGGGTTGTTCAAGGTATTGTTCTATATGCCTAATATAATCACGGCTGCGACGGTCGCGATATTATTCGGGGCACTGCTCGGTTACCCGATGGGACCAATCAACGATCTGTTTATGCAGCTTGGAATCAATAGCAAACCGGTCGAATTTCTGAGAAATAAAGGGGTGGCGCAGGGAAGTATAGCATTTATCCAGTTCTGGATGTGGTATGGGTACACGATGCTGATACTTATCTCAGGAGTGCTTGGCATCAATCCGGAGATATTTGAAGCCGCGGAAGTAGACGGCGCGAATCGCGTACAGACTTTCTTCATGGTGACACTGCCTAATATTAAGACAATCCTTTTATTTACCCTGGTAACAAGTCTTATCGGCGGCCTAAATATGTTCGATATCCCGAAACTGTTCATTCAGTCAAGCGGACCGGACAACGCAACGCTTACAACGAGTGTATTTATATACAATCAGGCATTTAGCGGAAGCTATCTCTATAACAGGGCATCTGCTGCCAGTATGATAATGTTCGTCATAATCTGTATCCTTTCCGGAATCATGTTCTACTTTATGAGGGATAAGGATCAGGAAGCACTTGATAAGCAGATCAGACAACAGGAAAAGGCTTATGCGAAAAAGCTCAGAGCAGAAAGGAAGGCAGCGGGATGATCAAAACAAAGCAGAATAAAGCCTTGATGGTCGTGGTCTACATCGTCTGCATCATTCTGGCGATCCTGAGCGTGATGCCTTTTGTGATAATGATGGTAAATGCGACAAGATCAACGACACAGATACAGCAGCATGCGCTGTCACTTATTCCATCCACTTATTTAAAGAGCAATCTGAAGATTCTTCTTGGCAAGAGTTTCCATCCGATAAAGGGATTTTTCAATTCGCTTCTGATATCGACATGTTCGACGCTATGCGCCTTGTATTTTTCATCACTTACTGCGTATGGAATAATCACATATAACTGGAAGATGAAGAAACCGTTCTTCAGATTCATCATGGGAGTGATGATGATCCCGGGACAGTGCACTATGATAGGTTTCTATCAGATGTGCTATAAGATGCATATGACAAATAACTTTCTTATGCTGATCCTGCCGGCGATCGCTTCGCCTGCAATGGTATTTTTCATGAAACAGTATATGGAAGCTACGCTGTCAATGGAGATAGTCCAGTCGGGACGTATAGACGGGGCAAAGGAATTCAGGATATTTAATTCACTCGTGATCCCGATATTACAGCCCGCGATAGCGACTCAGGCAATATTCAGTTTCGTTGCAAGCTGGAACAACCTGTTTACGCCGTTAGTACTACTGACCGATCAGGATAAATATACGATGCCGATAATGGTCAGCCTTCTCAGGGGTGATATCTATAAGACGGAATACGGCTCGATCTATCTTGGACTTACGCTTACGGTACTGCCGCTCATCATAGTCTATTTCCTGCTTTCAAAGTATATCGTTGCGGGAGTAGCGCTCGGCGGAGTTAAAGGATGATGTTTCATCAAATAAGATAAAGGAGAGATGGCGGTTTTATTTGCTAGATCGTCATATATGATCGCATATGAAAATATACGTCAATGAGAAAATCAAAGGTGCCGGATATGGAAGTGCAGATCATCCGTTTCAACACATACAGGATGCAGCAAATGTGGCTATGCCGGGTGATGAGGTCATTGTATCTCCGGGTACATATAGAGAGAACGTCGATCCGAAGAATGCCGGCACTGAAGGCAGACAGATCATTTATCGTTCGACGGTTAAGAATGCCGCAGTCATAACCGGAGCTGAACGTATACAGGATTGGGAAGATAAAGGTGGCGATGTCTGGGAAACGCGGATATCGAATGATATATTTGGCGATTACAATCCATATACGACGCTTGTGAGCGGTGACTGGTTCATAGCTACATTTATCGCGCATACAGGCGAAGTCTATCTGAATGGTAAGGCGATGTACGAAGTCACTGATGTACAGAATGTGCATGATCCGGTCGTAGATAACGACTCGTGGGATCCGGACTTCAGCGTATATACCTGGTACACAGAGCAGGACAGGAATAATGATCAGACCGTGATCATCGCTAATTTTCACGGATCAGATCCTAATAAAGAGAATGTAGAGATCAATGTGCGTGAGAACTGTTTCTATCCGCAGGAAGAGGGAATCGGTCATATAACACTTTCCGGCTTTAGGATATGTAAAGCTGCAACGCAGTGGGCTCCGCCGACTGCTTATCAGGAAGGTATGGTCGGACCGCACTGGAGCAAGGGTTGGATCATCGAGGACTGTGAGATTTCTGATTCCAAATGCTCGGGGATATCGCTCGGCAAATATCTGCAGCCCGATAATGATAATAAATGGCTTAAGACAAAATATAAGGATGGCACTCAGACGGAGCGCGACTGCATATGTGAAGCGCAGACGGAAGGCTGGAATAAAGAGAATATCGGCTCGCATCTTATAAAGCACTGCAATATCCACGACTGCGGGCAGACTGGGATCGTGGGTCACCTTGGCGGCGTATTCAGTGTGATAGAGGATAACGAGATCCATCATATCAATAACAGGCACAATCTCGCCGGCGCTGAGATCGGCGGAATCAAGATGCATGCCGCGATCGATGTCATTATAAGAAGAAATCATATCCATCACTGCACAAGGGGAATCTGGCTTGACTGGCAGGCGCAGGGAACGAGGGTGTCGCAGAATCTCATGCACGATAACACTCTTCCGAAGGAGATAAAGCCAACTAAGGAGAATATCGGTCCGGCCGGTGAAGATCTGTTCGTAGAGGTCTCTCATGGACCGACGCTTATCGATAACAATATCTTTCTCTCACAGTTTTCGCTAAAGCTATGTGCGCAGGGGCTTGCCCTCGTCAATAACCTGATAGCGGGATCTCTATCAGCGGTCGGATATGGCGTGAATAACGGGACTAAGAGCAGGATATCTCCGAGATATACCCCGTATCACATGAAACACAGGACGGAAATAGCCGGATTTATGACGATACTTCACGGAGATGTACGTTTTTATAACAATATATTCGTCCAGCAGAAAATGGAAAATGGAATACAGGATATCTGCAGGCAGGTGGCGGAGAAAGCAAATGGCTGGTCGGATATGAATATCCTGTCGGGGACATTTCCGTATGACATCTGTCCCTCATTTGATGAGTGGAAAGCGGAGTTTGACGGCTACTGCGGAATGGGCTCTGATCCAAGTGACAGATACTATGATCCGCTCCCGGTATGGACAGGCGGCAACGTATTCTGCAATGGCGCAAAGCCGATGAAACGTGAAATAGGTCATAAGGTGATATATAAGGATACCGATATAAGTCTCAGAAAAACTGATGACGGTTATTATCTTGTAACGGATCTGTATGACAAACCGGCTGATATTGCCGAAGAGTATGCGCAAGATCAGCCGGAAGACTATTTCGGAAGTGAGAATGGAAAGCCGGATAAGCCCGGTATGTCAAGCCGGATCATCAGCTCTGAGACGCTTGGAACTGCATTTGAACCGGAAGAGCGCTTCGAAAATCCGGACGGTTCTGACATCGTATTTGATACGGATTTTCTGGGAAATAAAAGGAACGAGGATATTATCGCGGGACCGTTCGCAGAAAATTCAGTGAAGGATGCCGGCGGCGCGGGGATAAAGGTTTGGTGATTATGTCATTGTTGCGCCGTCGACGGAGAGGATCTCGCCGGTGACGTAGGATGCGAGGTCGCTTGCGAGGTAGAGGAATGCGTTTGCGATATCCTGTGGTTCGCCAACGCGTCCTAGCGGGATAGATTGCGCAAGGCGCTGTACCATATCTTCGGGGAGTGAAGCTACCATGTCGGTGCGTGTTACACCGGGTGCGACTGCATTTACACGGATATGATCTCTGCCGAGTTCTCTTGCGAGAGATTTAGTCATTCCGTTTACAGCAAACTTTGATGTGGGATATCCGCATCCGGCAGGCTGTCCGTAGAGGCTGACCATAGAACTTGTATTAAGGATCACGCCGCCGCCCTCTGGTCTCATTATTTCGGCGGCAGCCTTTGAACAGTTGAATACTGCGACTACGTTAAGATCTATTATTTTTTTGAAAGCAGCAGGATCGTAATCATAGATTGATTCACGCGCTGAGATTCCTGCATTGTTGACGAGGATGTCTATATGACCCTCGTCTTCTTTTATTTTATCAAAGCACTTTTTTACTGAATCATAATCGGCAAGGTCAGGAAAAGCGCCGGTAACATCATATTCTTTATTTTCCTGCTTAAGTTCATTAACTGCTTTATCGACTGTTTCTTTACGGCTGCCGAGCAGAGTTACGCTTGCGCCACTATCCAGATATGTCTTTACGATGGCGAAGCCTATACCGCGCGTGCCGCCCGTGACTACTGCATGTTTTCCTGTAAGTAAAGTAGATGTGTCCATAGCTTTTTTCCTCCTTAAATTGTTTGATAGTGCTAAAAGTAGTGTTGTACTGAAATGATACGAATTGCTTCGCTTCCTAAAATGTGGTTTCCACATTTGGAAGCTTTCGCAATTCTGTAAACACTCGGAATCCGCTGATTTGCTCCGCAAATCGCTACTTCCTCGTGTTTAGGCGTGCCATAAGGTCAATATGCTTTTCATGCAAGCATGAACGCATATCGACTTTATGACACTGTATCATTATATAATAAAAAGCATACATTTACATGAGAATCGGTTATCATATATGTGAAGAAAATTACATCATACACATGCTTGGGAGAAAATATATGACATCTAATATGACAACCGGAAGTCCAAGAAAGCTTATCGGAAAGTTTATCGTTCCGCTGATAATAGGGAATATATTTCAGCAGCTCTATAACTGGGTAGATACGGTGATAGTCGGTCACTATGTCGGCATAGAGGCACTGGCAGCAGTGGGTGCGTGTGGTTCTATAATGTTTCTTGTTTTTGGATTTGTCATGGGACTTACGACGGGATTTACTGTGCCGCTCGCGCAGAAATTTGGCGCGGGGGATGAAGAGGGTGTCAGGAAAAATGCGGGAAATGCGCTCATTTTGTCTCTTATTTTCATGACGATAATAACGGCTGTAAGTCTTTTGACGGCGCGCGGGCTTCTAAAACTGATGAATACGCCGTCGGACATCTTTGAGTATTCATATTCGTATCTGACGATCATCTATTGGGGGATTTTGTGTGCGGCGTTCTATAATTTGATGGCCAGTATTCTCCGTGCGATCGGAAACAGCAATGTGCCGCTGTATTCCCTTGTATTGTCGGCACTTCTTAATATAGTGCTGGATCTTTTATTTATCCTGAAACTGGGTATGGGCGTTGCCGGTGCGGCACTCGCAACGGATATCGCGCAGGGTATATCAGGATTCGTGTGTCTCATATATATCTACAAGGAAATAAAAATGCTGAGGCTTCATAAAGAAGACTTTCATTTGAACGGATGGATATGCCGCAATCAGATCAGGATCGGCATACCTATGGCATTTCAGTTTTCGATCACGGCGATAGGGACTATCATAGTTCAGGCTGTTCTTAATACGATGGGTTCGCTCGTTATCGCGTCTTATACTGTGGCGGGCAAGATCGAGGCGCTCGCGACGCAGCCTTATTCGGCAATGGGAATGACAATGGCTACGTATTCCGGGCAGAACTGGGGCAGGCATGATACGCGCAGGATACGTAAGGGCGTGAAGTCTTCTGTTATAATGAGCACTATATTTTCTATTGTGATAGCAGTCATCGTGTATACGACGGTTCCTGTGATGGTCAGGCTGTTTGTTGATGAAAATATCGCGCAGGTTACGGAATATGTGCGTATATATATGATCCTCACGACGACATTTTATGTACCGCTTGGATTGATATTCATATTCCGCAACACGCTTCAGGGAATGGGCATATCACTTACGCCGATGCTGGGCGGGATCGTTGAGCTTGTAACTAGATCTGTGGCGGCGATTATCGGAAGCGTATATGCGAGTTATAAGATCGTGTGCTGTGCAAATCCGGCAGCATGGCTGACGGCGGCAGTCTTCCTGGTGGCAGCATATCTTGTGCAGATGAAGCACGTCGAGGAGAAGCTGGCGGTTGAGGCTGGCAGGGAGGCAGGATGAAGATAGCAGTCTGTGATGATGACAGCCGCATGGCAGCAGAGGTAGAAGAGATCGCCGGCAGGTGCGGGGATATAATTGATGTCGAGACGGAAGTCTTTGATTCGGGGGCTTCGCTCCTTCGTGATATTGAAAAGGGTGATTCCTATCAGATATATCTGCTTGACGTTATGATGCCGGGGATGGATGGCTTCGATATAGCTGAAGCGATAAGAAAGAAAGATGACAGTGCTGTCATAATCTTCATAACGAGCAATAAAGAGATGATGCAGAAGGCATTTGACGTGCGCGCATTTAACTACCTGATCAAAGGGAGCGATCCTGCGAAGATAGAAGAAGTCATCCGCAGGGCGATATCATACGTGAGCGACAGGATGTCTTATTTTTCATATCAGAAGTCAAATGAAAGGTATATGGTGCGGAGTGGCGAAGTCATATATCTTGAGAGCAGGCTGCGCAAGATAAGGATTATCACGAAAGACGGTGAAGACGAGTTTTACGATACGATGGAAAATGTGTTAAAGCGTCTGAATCCGGAGATGTTCGCGCGTATTCACAAGTCTTTTATCGTGAATCTGGAATATGTAGGGAAGCTGTCGGGAAGCGAACTGTCGCTGAATGACGGGACGACGCTTGGTATTACCGCAAATTTCCAAAGTGAATTCAATACGAAATACAGGAATTTTGTGATAAGGCAGATGGAGAAATAGAAGGCGGCATACGGAGAGATAAGATGACGGATGAAATGATTAAGGCACTGATCGATATACTTATATGTGCGTTCGAGGGCGGATTTACCGTATTTTTCATGTTGAGGTTCTTTAAGCTTAAAGTGAAAGCGGTATGGCTTGTATTATTTTATGTTGCAATGGTTACATCCACATATATCGTAAACACTTTTTTTTCGAACGGTCTCTGTAATTTTCTCATAACTTTGCTTATGATATTCGGATACACACTGATCTTTAGGACAACGTTATCACAGAAGATTTTTTCTTATGCGTCGCTGATTATAATAATGTGTTTTACCGAGATGATCGGAGCTTCTTTTGCGGCTGCAAACGGGGTCTATAAGATAAACGAAACAGCGGGATATCAGATCGCTACGGATAGGCAGTATGAATTTAATCTGATATCAATATTATCTATATAATCAGCATATATCATGATATATCTGTTTTCGGTATGGGTCAGGAAAAGAGATATCATAAGAAATGATAAGGGATTCAGGGTTCAGGATATCTGCCTCTGCTTTGTGTCATTGCTTTCATTTGCTATCTTATCGATAATCCTCGTGCAGTATACGAATGGCAGTATCAGTGCCGGAGTCAGTGCATTTATCATGATCGCCATGATCGTAATAGTCATGACATTTTATCTGTCATATGAGCAGATGATAAAGGCTGATCGTGCGATCATGGAAAAGCAGCTCCTTGAAGAGGAATATGTGCATAAGAAGGCTTATTACGAGCAGATGGAGCGGCATCAGAATGAGATCAGAAAGATAAGGCATGACCTGAAGAATCAGCTGCTTGGCATCATGGGTGAGGCAGGAGCGGGAAGCGGCGTGAATTCAGTGTCTGCAGGTGATAGAGAGACAGCAGAAGCGGGAAGCGGCATGAAATCAGTATCTGTAGGAGATAGAGAGACTGCAGATGAAGGAAGCAGCGTGAAAAGTGCGATAAGGGAGATATTACATGAGATCGAAGAATCTGAGATATCTTCTTATACAGAGAATGTAACGCTCAACATGATCCTGAATGATAAGATCAGGATCGCAAAATCGAAGGGAATCAAGACGGATCTTGATATCAAGGTTCCACGTGAGCTTCCGATTGATGCGGGCGATCTGGGTATCTTGTGCGGCAACCTTTTGGATAATGCGATAGAGGCGGCAGAAAAATGTGCGGAAGGAGTGCGGAGTCTTTTATTTCACGCATACTATTATAAGAACAGTCTTGTGATAACGTGTGAGAACAGCATCGCTGCGCCGGTGACATCGGTTGAGACTGATAAGGCGGACAGGCTGAATCACGGCATAGGGCTCAGGAGCATTGACGAAATCGCGGCGAAGTACAATGGCAAGCGGGAGTCGTCGTCTGACAGGAGCACGTACAGGACTGAGATTAATATGTGGCTAAGCGCAGTGTAGCGGTATAGCGGTGCGGCGGGCACGTATTGTACGGCGCAGTGTAGTGGTGCGGTGACCACGTATTGTACGGCGCAGTGTAGTGGTGCGGTGACCACGTATTGTACGGTTGCAGAACCGCTTTCGCTACGGCTGTCCGCAGTGGTGCTATGCTCGTGTGTGACCTCGCTTAGCACCAGCGGGCAGCAACGTTTCTGCATACGTACAATAACGTGCACCGCACGGACTATGGTTGGCTGTTGTACGATAGCGGGTCACCGCACTTGCGAACATCGTGATATACGGCAGCGTACGTGGGAAAAGGCAAGCAAGTGTCAAAAGCCACGTACGGTCAGTGAAAAAACAAGCTTCGACAAAGGTGAAAAAGCGGTAGCGTACGTGGGAAAAGGCAAGCAAGTGTCAAAAGCCACGTACGGTTAGCGAAAAAACAGGTTTTGATAAGCGTGAAATTACGATAGCGTACGTGGGAAAAGGCAAGCAAGTGTCAAAAGCAACGTATGGGCAGGAAAAAACAAGTTTCGACAAAGGTGGAAAAGCGGCATCAGGCAATTCTGGTGTCGCTATTTTATTACATCGTAAGCTATATTTCATGACAACAGACAGCACGGAAAAATGTATATAGTAAGATTATGAAAAGCAGGTGTCTGTAAGTAGACAGTACTGACAATCTTTAAAACTGAAAAGTGAGGATATCATGGAAAATAAGAGAAAGCATAAGGCTTTGTGGATCGTTCTTGCGGTGATCGCAGTTATAATCGTTGTATTTCTGATAGGGGGATGGTCCATGTTCGGAGGTCAGTTGCGGGCAGCAGGCACTGTCAAAGAGCTTGAAGACGGTGTGTATTGTCTTGAGTATAAGGGTGATTATGGATTTGATGAGTTCCTTGCCGAGGGCGGCGCAAAGAGTGACGAGGAAATGGCGGATTACATCATTTCTTTCCTTTCGCATGGGTTTTACAAGGCGGATGATTCCGGCGCTGGCAGCGTGAAGAAATATGGATGCAGCACTCTTTCGGCGAAATCTGATGACGGCGGTGTGATATTTGGACGTAATTTTGATGAGAAAGATGGAAAGGTGATGATCGTTCATACTGTTCCGAAGAACGGGTATGAATCTGTGTCGACATGCGATCTTGATTATCTTGGATTTGGCGATGATTATAAACCGGGAACAATGATGAATAACATGATGGCGCTTTCTGCTGTATATGTTCCGCTTGACGGGATGAACAGTGAGGGATTATGTGTTGCGGATCTTATGGCGGGTGATGATGAAGTGACCGCACAGGATACGGGGAAGCCGTCGGTGACTACGGTTTCAGGAATCAGACTTATGCTCGATCATGCGGCAACGACTGATGAAGCGGTGGAGCTTCTTCAGAAATACGATATGAATTCTTCAATAGGCAGTGCGCATCATTATTCGATCACGGATGCTTCCGGGAAGAGCGTCGTTGTTGAATATGTTGGAAATAAGATGATAGTCAAGGAAACGAAGATCGTGACGAACTTTTATTTGACAGACACGGAAAAGGCGGGAGTCGGATCAGATCAGTCGCACACGAGATTTGAAACGCTTGAAGCGTTGAATGAGCAGAACGGAGGGATCATCACTACTGATGGGATGCGCGATGCGCTTGAGTCTGTATGTCAGGCGAGATTCCCAGATAGTGATGAGGTATCGCTGTGGAGTATCGTCTATGATGATTTAAATAAGAGCGCTTATTATTATCTGAGGCAGGATTTCGGCATAGGATATAAGGTCGTTCTTGGCGGTGGCGGCTGGATTTCAGCAGAATAAAGTGCATTGTTTCAGTGAGGTATGCTTGCATTATGTAAAAGATATTTGGGAGGTATAGCAGGTGAAGAGGCTTATCATATTTGACATGGATGGTGCCGGGGAGAAGCTGATTCCGGTGAAAAAGGATGACTTTTTATTTTCCGCAAGACCGGAAGTGCATAGCTGCGTCGGATGCTTCGGGTGCTGGATCAGAACGCCGGGGGCGTGTGTGATTAGTGACAGATGCGAGATGATACCGCGAGAGATATCGGAATGCGATGAGCTGTGGCTGATAAGCCGGAGTCTGTACGGAGGTCATTCGCAGAAGGTGAAGGCGGTGCTTGACAGGAGCATCGGCTATATGCTGCCGTATTTTCGGATTGCGAATGGTGAAATGCATCACCAAAAGAGGTACGACCACGATTTTAAGCTTGTTTCGTGTTATTTTGGCGAGATGCCGAAAGCGGAGAAGGAGATCGCAGACCAGCTTACGCAGGCGAATGCGCTCAATATGGGCATATCGTCGTATGATACTTTATTTCTGAAAGATGAGCAGGCGGTCGCGGAGGCACTATTATGAATAGAGAAAATGAACAGGCAGCTGCGAGATTATTCGTCACGAATGGAGAATGCGGAAAGATGTCTGCGGAGGTGTCATCATGAAGATAGCTATGATATCGGGAAGTCCGAAGGCGAGCGGAAGCGCATCGATGTATCTGCTTTCGCAGCTTGAAGCATTGCTTCAGGGAGATGAGATCACGATAGTTCCGGCAGATGTGCTCATGCGGCTGAAAGATGAAACAGAGCGTGAGAAACGTATACGTGAGATGCTTGGAAGAGATGCGATTGTGCTGTCATTTCCGTTGTATTTTGACGCAATACCGTCGAATCTGCTCTTATTTATGCAGGAAGCGGAGAGAATCATAGAAAGTACGCCGCAAAGCGCATCTGCAGAGATAGATGTGGATGGTGAGATGTATGTTCATAAGACGGTGCTTCACGTTATAGTAAATAACGGCTTTTACGAATCATCGCAGAATAAGACTGCTATCGAGATGGCGCATATCTGGGGAAATAAATGCGGCTTTAAGAGAGGGAGCGACATAGCTGTTGGTGCCGGCGGAATGGTACAGATGGCGCCGATGGGCAAAGGTCCCATGCATAATCTCGGAGCGGCGATGAAGGAACTTGCCGGTGATATTAGAAGTTTCGGAAGCAAGAAGACGGGAAGCCGCGATAATTCGGAAGTCATTCTTGTGGAGCCGAATTTCCCAAGGTTTCTGTATATACAGTGCGCGCATATGGGATGGCATCAGATGGCGAAAAAGAACGGTCTTCGGGCAAAGGATATCGAAGGGATTATCACAAAGAGGATACAGGATGAAGACAATTGAGAAGGATTATGACTCCGAGGAGCATATCAGAATACACTATGCGGAGATGGAAAACGATCACATACCGCTGCTGCTGATACACGGCCAATGCATGTGTTGGCGCGATTACGAGCGCGTGCTTGATACGCTTGGCGAGCGCTACCACGTATTCGCGGTGGATTGCCCGGGGCACGGGAAAAGCGAGAAGAACAAGGGACTGTATACCTGCAAAAGCATAGGCGACCTTCTTTGCGGCTTTGTGAAAAAGCAGATTGGGGAGCCGTGCTTTGTCAGCGGCCATTCCTCGGGCGGCATTTTAGCCGCCTATATCGCGGGGCAAATTCCAAGCCTTATCAAGGGTTTGCTTCTCGAAGACCCTCCGCTTTTCAGTGTTGAGCCGGAGGAAATGCAGAACACCTTTGTGTATAAGGACGGCTTCTGTATTTTCCACAATTTTCTACGGCAGACAGAAGAAAAAGAATTTATGACATATTATCTTGCGAACAGCTATATATTTGGAATTTTCGGCAAGAGGTTTCAGGCACGCCTTTCCGAGGAGGCAAGAGCTTACTTAAAGGAGCATCCGGGCGAGGAGTTGAAGCTGAAGCACATCAAGCCGGATGCCCTCCACGGATACAAGTACATCTATGACTTTGACTTCCTCTTTGCCGAGAGCTTCTATACGGGCACGTGGTTTGACGGCGTAAATCAGGAGGAAATTCTGAAAGCGGTGAAATGCCCCACGGTTTATCTGAAGGCCAAGACGAAATACGGGCCGAAAAAGGTGCTGTGGGCGGCGAATACAAAAGAAGCCTCCGACAAGGTGCAGAGGCTGATCGAGCATTCCGACCGGATCATTGTCAAGAGCGGACATGACATCCATTATGAAAAGCCGGTACAATTCACACAGGCAATGGAGACATTAGAGGCAGCCGCTGTCGGAACTGCGTAAACCGTGAGCAAGAAGTATGGAATAGGTGGCTGAAAGAGAGGGCCAGTCGTGGACTATAAAATTAGGGCGATAGCAAAGGGCGAAGATCACTTACTTGAAGATTTTTTGTACGAAGCGATTTTTGTGCCAGAGGGAATATCCGCCCCGCCCAAATCAATCATCCATCAACCAGAATTGCAACTCTATATCACTGACTTCGGAAAGAAAAAAGATAACTTTGCTGCAAAAATGTATCAAAAAACAGGATTTGAAATTGTAGATGAAAATGAGAAGGAATATAT
>JAGPKJ010000051.1 GCA_018053995.1 Lachnospiraceae bacterium
CTTTCAGAAAAGCACTGGATGCGGGAGATGACATCATCTGTCTGACAATCTCGTCAAAGCTGTCCGGATGTTATCAGAGCGCGTGTATTGCAGCAGATGAAATGAAAGAAAGAGCGCGGATAATGATCGTCGATACACTTGAAGTCAGCATGGCTGAGTATATTCTCGTGCAGAGAGCGGTGCAGCTTCGTGATCAGGGATACAGTGCAGATAGAATCGCCGGGACGATAGAGAAGATAAGGGGAAATGTGCAGCTCATAGCTCTTTTTGATACGCTTGAATACTTGAAGCTGGGAGGCAGAATAAATGCTGCGACAGCTATAGCAGGAAGTCTTCTTTCAATAAAACCGGTGATCACGGTAAAGGACGGAGAGATCGTGGTGATCGGAAAGGCGCGTGGTTCCAAGAATGGTAATAATATGCTGATGCAGTTTGTAAGGGATCATGGAGGAATAGATTTTGAGATGCCATACTGTATCGCTTGGACTGGTCTTTCAGATGACACGACAAGAAAGTATATTGAGGACAGTCACGATCTGTATGAAGGTTCGCCGGATGAACTTCCAGTCAAGCGTGTGGGACCGGCTGTAGGAGTCTATGCGGGACCTGGCGCACTTGCGTTTGTCTTCTTTCCAAAGGGCTGAGGCAAAAAATAACCAAAGCCCATAATGTATTTTTGTTAGTTTTTATTATTGCCGTCATCAGAGCTTTTTGATACATTAATTTCATCGGTTTTATCTATGGTACTGTCGTGCCGGTATTTCACTTGTGATATTGCAGATTGAAAAATGATTATTTAACGCATTATTGACGATTTTGTCTGAAACTATATAAAGGCTTAATCTGCCATTTCTTCGGTATTCTGCTATAAGCAGATGCTGTCTAATTGCAGAATGCGGTATGTGACGTCTGCCATGTGCCGCGCTGCACCTTAATAGGAGGGGAACCTATGAAACATGAGAATGACATTGCAAGAGAAGAGCTTGAAAGCATAGCTATGAAAGCATAGTTTGAAAGTATATTTTTTTGACATCAGGAAATTATTCTTGTGTTATACTTGATTAAATGATATGTGAGATTGTCAGATAATGACAGTGATAGAAAGAGTGATACTTTGAAGATACTTCATTGCGCCGATCTTCATCTGGATTCGCGTATGACTGCAAATCTGGATAAAGACAAGGCAAAAGAACGAAAAAATGAACTTTTAAATACATACCTCCGGATGATCGCCTACGCTGAGGATAATGGCGTATGCGCAGTGATCATCGCGGGGGATATGTTTGATAAGGGAGTGATTTCGGCACATGCGTGCAGGACTGCGGCAGACGCAGTCGTATCACATCCCGATATAACGTTCTTTTATCTTAAGGGTAATCATGACAGTACGGATACATTTATAGATGCATTCGATGAGATACCGGAGAATCTGAAACTGTTTTCAGATAAATGGAAGACATACAGCATTACAGAGCAAGGTATCCGCATCACGGGTGTCGAACTGTCTGATGATAATTCGTCGCTTGTCTATCCGTCACTCATGCTGAATCCGGAAGATTTCAACATTGTAGTTATGCATGGGCAGATCAATCCATATGCATCAAAAAATGATGCGGAGGTCATTGATCTTGGCAGCCTGCGCAATAAGAATATTGATTATCTTGCTCTCGGTCATGTGCATGAGTATCAGGAAGGGGCGCTGCCGCCGCGAGGCAGATACTGCTATCCGGGATGCCTTGAAGGCAGAGGTTATGACGAGTGTGGTGATCACGGATTTGTCGTGCTTGATATTGATGAGAAAACTCATGAGTTTCACACTGATTTTATTCCATTTGCATTCAGAAAGCTTTTTGAGATAGACACTGATATAACGGACTGCATGTCAACCGCGCAGATTTCCGAAAGGGTATATGACGATATAGCTGCTGCGGAATGTCGTGATATGGATATGGTGAAGGTTGTGCTTACGGGAAACGTGGATGTTGACTGCGAGAAGAATCCGGCACTTATTGCGAAACAGCTGTCTGACCGTTTTTATTCTGCAAAGGTGTCTGATGAGACTAAGCTTGCTGTCGATTACATGACATTTGCAAAGGACGAATCGCTGAAGGGCGAATTTGTGCGCCTGATACAGAACGATGCATCGATGACTGATGACGAGAAATCCGAGACGATACGATGCGGACTTCAGGCACTTGCCGGTGAAGAGATTGAAATCTGACGAATATATGTTTTATTTGCTGATTCTGAAAGATGAGGAGAATGGGGTATGAAGCTTATAAGCTGCCACATTGAAAATTTTGGCAAACTTCATGATTGGAGTCATGATTTCACATCGGGCAGCAATGTCTTCTGTGAAGACAACGGCTGGGGCAAGAGCACGCTCGCTTCATTTATCAAGGTTATGTTCTATGGTTTTTCGGGTGATGGGAAACATAGTGATACGGAAAATGAGAGGCATCACTATATGCCTTGGCAGAAGGGTGTGTACGGCGGAAATATAGTCTTTGAATCTGACGGCAGGCAGTATCGTATCGAGAGAGTGTTTGGCGAGAAGAAATCAGGGAGCGATGAGTTTACTCTTTTCGATGATAAGACAAATCTTGAAAGTCATGATCTTTCGGAAAAGACAGGGGAAGATCTGTTCGGCATAGATAGTGAATCATTTGTAAGGACTGTATTTGTGGCGCAGCAGGACTGCGGCACATCTATGACTGCGGGCATAAATGCGAAGATGGGCAGCATAGCTAATGAAACTGCGGATATGGGAAATTATGAAGAAGTTCAGGCGAGGCTCAAAAAAGAGTCTGATAGCCTGACACCAAGGCGCAGCACTGGACAGCTAAGCAGACTTAAATCAGAGACAGCACTGCTTGGCGAGAAGATCAGAAATAAGGATGTGCAGCAGAAGACACTGGACGGACTGAAGTCGTCGCTTGTATCGCTGCAGGAGCAGAGAAACTCTGATGTGACCAGGAGTAATGAGATACAGACTCAGATAAAGAAGCTCGGCGCAGTCAAAGATCTAAAAGCGGAATACGGCAGATATATGTCGCTAAAGAAAGCTGTGACAGAATCAGAAGAAAATATGCGTGCGGCCAGGTCTTATTTTCCGAAAGATGTTCCAGGTGAAGATAGCATAGACGGTGCATTACATGAGCAGTCGTCTTATGAATCAGCCGGAAGGTCAGCGGCGGATTTTGCACTGAATGCTGATGACAGCAGCAGGCTTCATCATCTTGAGGCAGAATTTGCACAGGGTGTTCCGAATGATGGTCAGCTTACGGAAGAAGCCAGGGATGTATCAAGGCTTTCAAAAATCAGGGTTGAGAAAGCCGGGATGTCGCTGTCTGAGAGTGAAGAAAAGAAGCGCAGGGAGGGTGAAGAGCGTTTCTCAGCGTACAGACCTGACCTTAGAGAGATAGACGATCTTATATGTGATGTGAATGATGCAGTCAGTATTAAGGCTGCTTTATCCTCAAAAAAAGCAAATGCTGAACTCATAAGGACCGTATTGGAGCAGAACCGCGGAGCAGGGAAACACATATCAGGCGGAAAGATAGCAGGAATAGTACTTATTGTCATCGGAGCGCTGTCTGTGGCAGTAGGCTTTATCGGGGGAGTTGTCATTGCGGCAGCAGGTATCGCAGTATTAATTATTGGAATCAGATCGGAAAATAAAAAGAGAGCGGAAGATAGCGCACGTGATAATGAACAGAAACGCAGATACGATCAGCTTATGGACGAGATAGAAGATGATGAAGACCGTATCAGAGAGACTGAAGATAAGGTAAGAAAGCTGTTTGACCGTATGAATCTGCAGTATGATGCGTATGATGCCGGACGTGAACTTCATGATATCAGACAGCTCCTGCGAGATTACGGTGAACTGGAGGCAAGATGCAGAGATATCGCTGACAGGAATTATGACGGTATGATCAGAGAACTGCGCAACGGGATCATCTCATTTGCAGGCAGATACAATAACCTGATATCGGATGAGAACACGGACGAGGAACTGGCGGGCGCTATCTCACAGATAAAGTCGGATACCGGCGAATATATGCGCCTTAAGAATCAGTCTGGCGAATCAGAAAAGGCCCGTAATGAAGCGCAGAAGCTTTGCGACTCAGTGCGGGGGTTCATAATCTCACTTGGAATGGAACCATCTGATGACAAGGATATAAAAAAGCAGTTGACTGATATAAGAGATAATGCGATAAACTTAAGCGGACTAAGCAGGCAGCTTGAAAAGTGCAGGCGGGAACTTGAGGAATTCACAGACGGTACGGATGTATCGAGATTTGATATATTCGAGGATCACGGCGTACAAGACGGTGAGAAAGGTGCTTCGGAAGTTCCAGATGAAGTTAATGATGAGGAAACGTCGCTCGCGTCTCTTACTGATGAATTTAATAAGATTCAGGATGAGATCGATGATATATCGGGGAAGATCCAGACGTACAGGTCTCAGATAGATGATGCTTCGGAAGTTATGGAACAGATATCGAATGATGAAGATGAGTATGAGAGACTGAATGAGGAGCAGGCTGGACTGTCACATGAATATGAAGTGATAGAGAGAACGCGCAGATGTCTTGAACAGGCGAAGATCAATTTCACCGCGAAATATATGAATCCGATAAAATCGTCGTTTGACAAGTATTATGGGATGATATCGCATGACGGCGCTGTATATGAGCTTGATGCCAATCTCAACATCAAAGTCAGAGAATCAGGGAGCCTTCACGATATAGGTCTTCTCAGCGAGGGATATAAGGATCTTGTGGGACTCTGCAGACGTATGGCGATGGTTGATGCTATGTACAGCGGGGCAAAACCATTCCTTGTATTTGACGACCCGTTCGTGAATCTTGATGATGTGCGGCTTGCAGGTGCGATGAGATTTCTTGACAGTATCGCCAAAGAATATCAGGTGATCTACCTTGTATGCAGCAGCGGCAGACGATAACTTAAGTTAAGTCGTGACGGTGATCTGTTCCCTGTATTCAGAAGGAGTCACTCCATTTATTTTCTTGAAAATGCGTGAAAAATAATTGGGATCCTGGTATCCGACTGATACGCAGATATCTTTTATGGACATATTGGGAGAGGCAAGCAGCTCCTTTGATTTTTCCATTCGAAGGTCAGTAAGGTATTCAATGAAATTTACACCGGTCTCTTCCTTGAACAGTTTGCTGAAATAATATGAACTAATGTTGATCCTGCGTGATATATCGTCAAGCGATATATCATTCATATATTCGGTGCTGATGTATTTTCTTGCCTGGTCAATGAGGTTATCAGCCTGAGTCGTATTTTTGGTTATAACGCACCTGCTCGCATCGGTAATATGGTCGTCAAACCATTTGCGGAGAGTATCTATATCGCTTGAATAGCAGATATCCATGTAATCCTGTCTGTCACCAAAACGATATTGACCTTTTGCACCGTTACTGTAGGCAACATGCTCTGCCCAGAGAACGAATTCAAGGGATTTCAGGCGGATGCTCTGAATCATATCCCGGTGGGTATCTGTCATCCAGCTGAAAAATCTGTCGGCGTAATCTGATGACGCATTAACATCACCGGCTTCTACGGCTGCAAAGAGTTTTTTTTCGAGATCAATAGGGTAATCTTTTTCGTATTCACATGCGACAGGAAGATCATTGGCATGTGCTACGGTATCCGTTCCTTCTTTTAATGATTCGACTGCTTCGCGGTATGATATACGCATATCCGGAAATGGCTGAACAGATCCTATTCCTACCCTGTATTTTGCATCAGTCTTTGATTCAAGATTACTTATAAGAACGCGCACTCGTTCGATCATCCTGATTCGGTCATTATATTCCTGAGTCTCATGGTCGAAAGGAAGAAAGACGATTATCTTATCAGACATAACAGATCCGGTTATTGAGGAGGAATCAAATTCTTTGACAGCTTCACGTATGCGCGGAAAACTGTCACGAATCCTTATTCCGGTACCTATACGGTTCTGCAGATGTGAATTCGTATTATCGGATGACGAGTTGGATATTTCACCAAATTCTATGACCATTATGCATCCGTATTTGGCTGTGATCTCAAGAAGACTGCAGTAATCCGCCAGACCGTCAGTGCTGTCAGAGAGTATCAGAGAGTAGACAAATCCAGACTCGATGATAGGTACTACTGATTCAAGTTTCTCACGGTTACGGAGACTGCTGTTCCTGCGTTCTTTTTCTTTGTCGATTGAGCGCATCGCGTTACGCATGGCATCCGCGAATTGTTCACGGTCGAGCGGCTTTGTTAGGTATTCCATGACTCCGAGACGTATTGCTTCCTTTGCATACGTAAATCTGTCATATGCGGATACGATTATAAATATGGTCGAAGGTGAAAAATTATGTATCTCCTTGATCGCTTCCATTCCGTTGATCCCGGGCATCTGTATATCCATTACTGCGATATCAGGTCTGAATGTGTCAGCAATCTCAATGACACCTCTGCCTGTCTGAGCAGTCCGGATAGTACAGCAGTCGTGAAAATCCTTATTGAGTATGAACTTTAACGCATCAAGCGCGATTCCCTCATCATCAGCGAGCAGAACTTTATACATTTACGGGCCTCCCGGCACAATAATTACTTTTGACATCCACATCATAACAAAAATAACTGCTTTTGGCACACACATCATTTGATGACAGAATCAGGATCTTCCGGTGCAGGCAGGTAGAGTATTACTTCTGTGCCTTTATCTACGCCCGGACTTGTGACATCAAAGACTTCATCACGGTTATAGAACATGCGCAAGCGGCTTATAACATTATTGAGACCTACGCCGTTTGTCTCATCTCCTTTTACGTGAACAGGTTCACTGCCTGAGATGAGTGCGTCTATCTGTTCCTGAGTCATGCCGCGGCCGTTATCCTTTATGCTGATACAGATATCACTGCCTGTCCTATAGACGGAAAGGGTTATGTGAGCTTCCCAATCAATATCACGGACGCCGTGATTGATCGCATTTTCTATTATAGGCTGAAGGATCATGCTTGGAACGGATATACCTGTGAGCTCATCGTCGATGAGCTTTTCGTAGAAAATAGAACCTGAGAATCTTACATTGATGATGTAGATGTAGTTATCTACGAGTGCAATCTCATCTGCAAGAGTCGTTATCTGTTTTTCACGATTTGTCTTATTCCTGAAGAAAGACGCAACGTTCTGAAGATATCTGTATGTTGTATCCGCATTTTCCATCATGGCGAGCTGCGCGCCGGCATTGAGTGTGTTGAACAGAAAATGAGGATTGATCTGAGCTTGAAGGTATTTAAGCTCGGCTTCTTTAAGATGAGCGTCGGTGAGCAGCTCTTTCTCACGGAGCAGGCGCTCGGTCTCCATGCTTGTCTTTATCTTTTCGATGTAGCCGCGGATGCTGACGACCATCTTATTGAAAGCATCACTGACTGTCGATATCTCATCGCCGGAATCTATATCTAATGGCGGAACATCAAAATTTCCACCGCTTATCTCATCGGCGTAATTGGCCAGCTGTTTAAGAGGGGCGGTGATAGACCTTGTCGTTGTTACAGTTATGACAAGGCTGAGGATGATGACTGCGAGTAATATGAGCATCGCAATGATCTCCAGCTTCTCAAATATGCTGTACAGAACATGATAATCAGCTGCGTTTGATTTGAACTGAACATTATTGAGGCTGTAGATAAAGGTATTTATATATTGATCGAGCTCGCATGCCTGATCATAGCTCTTTTTATACTGTACGATATTTCGACTTCTCTTTGCATTGACGGCGCTGTTTGCGGCATCAAGATATGTGTCTGAAAGGCTGCATATATTCTTTTCCATTATGAGGACTTCACTTGCACGTATATCACGGCTGAATTCGCCAAGCTTTTCAGAATAGGACTGAGAGTACTTGTAGAAATTTTCAAGTGATTCAGTGCTTTTTGTATTGAGATAATCTGTGAGAGATGACTGTACATTGTCTAGCGAACTTGACAGGTCATTGATCTCAACGTTACTCATATATATATTATCAATTTGACTAAAGGCATATCGGATATTAGCGATGATCGCAATATTAACTGCCGCGATTATGAGAGAGGTGGAGAGGAAAAGTGTTATCAGTCTTTTCTGGATGGACATTGATTTAGAGATCTTTTTCATCATCTTTGTCCTCCTCACTACTGATAAAGTTATATATATTGCTGCTGTCTATCTTTTCGATCCCGATCGTCTGGTATTCTGTTATCCGCCCCTCTGATTTGTAATCATTAAGCTCGTCAACGCAGTCAATACCTATTTCCTTTGGGTCGACTGTAAAAGAGCATGACAGGATATTTTTGCGTATAGCATCGAGAATCGTATCATTACGGTAATATCCGAGAAGCATCGTGCTACCGACTTTGTTACAGTCAACGATAGCCTGACAAGCACATGTTGTGTTAGTCTCATCAAGGCATACCATTATATCCGGAAGTTCGTTACCGGCAAATATATCAGAGATATCTTCTTCTGCAGAGAATATTGTTCCATCACCGACTGCCTGCGTTGACAGGGTGAATTTACTTTTGATATTTATCTTGGCAAGATAATCACTTAATCCGGAATATATAATATTCTGTCCCTGGTTGCGGGCGTTGGGGCTCATAAGTACCAGGACTGACTGAGTCTTGTCGGATACGTTTCGTGCTATCTGACGCCCGTATTCCTGCCCAAGCGTATAATATGAGATTCCGACGTATGATTTGCGGGCGCTCCCGGAGCAGTCAGTACTTGCTGTTATTACCGGAATGTTTTTCAGTGACGCATCATATATAGCTTTTGTAAGATCTTCGGTCTCATCGCCGTTCAGGATTATACCGTCCACTTTGGCATCGATCGCGATGTCCATGAGTTCAACTTTAGTATATGAAACATCAAGGTTCCTTCCCATATATTCAACATATGCATTGTGGGAAAGCCCTTCTTTATATGCGGCTTCATATATCATGTTGTCAAGTGAACTGCTTGAATTTCCAATAAAAGCATAGTGATATCTGCAGTTTTGGACATTCTCATTTTCAGCAGTGTTAAATCTGTTTGTGACTGTTGTGTAGAAGACGATACTGAGTATCGTGATTACAGTGAGTACAAGGATTATGACAGATGCTGCGATGGTGATTCCTGATATATTATGTTTTTTGTTTTCGGGGTTCATTTTATTCATGTTTACAATTATAATGATGTGAGTGTCAAAAGTACAGATTGTACTTTGATGCGGCGGAGCGAAATGTCATCAGTATATAGGGGTCATAAAATGAAAAATAAAATAAATGCAGCATGGTTTGTGGCGATGATCATTGTATCAGCAGTGTCTGTCTTTACAGGATGTTCAGGCAGGGAGAATACGCAGGAAGTACAGACGGATGAATCCGACCCGGATGCGGGAAAGGTAAAGATAGGCATCTCTTTTGATTCATTTGTTATAGAAAGATGGCAGCAGGACAGGGACATCTTTGTCTCAAGCGCTACTGAGAACGGCGCGATCGTCAATGTGCAGACAGCAAACGGAGATGCCCAAAAGCAGATACAGGATATAGATTATTTCATCAAACAGAAAGAGGATGTGATCGTAATTATACCTGTGGACAGATCATCACTGGGAGAAAGTGTTGAGAAAGCACATAGAGCAGGGATAAAGGTGATCGCATACGACAGATTGATGACAGATTCGAGACCTGATCTGTATATATCATTCGACAACAGCGCGGTAGGACAATTTATGGCGGAGGTCATCAATTCATCACTTCCGGACGGCGGGAATTGTATCAAGATCAACGGACCGCATGAAGATTATAATGTCACACTCGTAAATGAAGGGTTTGATACTACGATCAACAGAAATATAAATATAATAGATGAGACTGAATGCAGCGGCTGGGTAGGTGAGGAAGCCTTTGATTTTCTGGATGGACATCCGGAAGAAGTCAGCAAAGCTGATGCGATAATGTGTGGAAATGATTCTCTTGCGGGACAGGTGGTGACGCTCCTGGCAGAAAGGAGACTGGCAGGCAAGGTGATAGTTACGGGACAGGATGCGGATCTTGAGGCATGTCAGAGGGTAGTGGAAGGAACGCAGACAATGACTGTATATAAGCCGATCGGACAGCTTGCAAGAACTGCGGCACAGGATGCTATAATCCTTGCCAAAGGCGGCGACGTTCCTGATGTAGAAACTATAAGCAATGGAAAATATGACATTCCATATGTACGTATAACTCCGCAGAAGGTCACAAAGGACAGTATTGATAGCGTAATCATAGACAGCGGGTTTCATCTTAAAGAAGATGTGTATATGAATAGCAAATCAGAGAATTGATATGCTTAAGAGGAACAGCGCATATTAAGTATTGAAGAAAAGAATCCTGTGAGAGGAGACTGGACAAATTTATCCAGGCTCCTTTTATTTTGCAAAAAAATGCTAGAGCACATTTTGAACTAGAATATTTAGACATAACGACGAGAAAACAACAAGTATTTTATATTTTCATTATGCATTATGCATGGTAATCTTTATTTGCAACGAGGGAGTATGTAAAACATACAACACAATACAAGGGAGGTCATTAAATGAAAAAGAAATTAGTTAGTGGTCTGTTATGTGCAGCAATGTCTGTATCACTTCTGGCTGGGTGCGGAAGCGATCCGACAGCAAACAAGGCATCATCTGCTCCGGCAGCATCTTCAGCCGTAGCGTCAGAAGCACCTGCTTCTACAGCGGCAGCTTCAACAGCAGCAGCTTCAACAACAGCAGCAGCTGGCGGAAAAGTCGGTGTTGCAATGCCTACAAAGGATCTTCAGAGATGGAATCAGGATGGTTCAAACATGCAGAAGCAGCTTGAAGCAGCCGGATACACAGTAGATCTTCAGTATGCTAACAATGATGTAGCTACACAGGTTTCACAGATCGAGAACATGATCGCTAATGGTGATCAGATTCTTGTTGTTGCTTCTATCGATGGTTCATCACTTGGAACAGTTCTTGCACAGGCTAAAGAGCAGAACATTCCGGTAATCGCATATGACAGACTGATCATGGATACAGATGCAGTTTCATATTATGCAACATTCGATAACTATAAGGTAGGCACGACACAGGGACAGTATATAATCGACCAGCTTGACCTTACAAACCAGAAGGGACCGTTCAATCTTGAGATATTCACAGGCGATCCTGCAGATAACAACGCACAGTTCTTCTATAGCGGCGCTATGGATCTGCTTCAGCCTTACGTAGATAACGGAACACTTGTTGTAAAGTCAGGTCAGACAAAGTTCGCAGATGTTGCAACAGCTAACTGGTCAACAGAGACAGCTCAGTCAAGAATGGAGAACATCATTTCTTCATACTATGCTGATGGAACTAACATCGATGCAGTCCTTTGCTCAAACGATTCTACAGCACTTGGTGTTGAAAATGCTCTTGAGGGTGCATACAACGGAGAATGGCCTATCATCACAGGTCAGGATTGCGATATCGCTAACGTAAAGAACATGATCGCAGACAAGCAGTCAATGTCAGTATTTAAGGATACAAGAAAGCTTGCAGAACAGGTTGTTAAGATGGTTGGTCAGGTAATGAGCGGCTCAGATGTTGAAGTCAATGATACAAAGTCATATGACAACGGCAAGGGCATCGTTCCTACATTCCTCTGCGATCCTGAGTTTGCAGACAAGAGCAACTACAAAGAACTTCTCATCGATTCAGGATATTACACAGATGCAGATCTTCAGTAATCAGCAGTAACCTACAGGGGCGGGCGATTTATCACCCGCCCTCTTTTTTGAAAGATGGGTAAGAAAGGCGGGGAAAAGAATTGGCAAAGAATCTGTTGGAAATGAAGCATATTACCAAAACCTTCCCGGGAGTCAAAGCACTCGACGATGTTAACTTTGTGGTCGCAGAAGGCGAGATACATGCACTCGTCGGGGAAAACGGCGCCGGAAAATCAACTCTTATGAATGTTCTGAGCGGTGTCTATCCGTACGGATCATATGAGGGTGACATAGTATATGACGGTGATATCTGTAAATTCGGTGTCATCAAGGATAGTGAGAAAAAGGGTATTGTAACGATTCATCAGGAGCTGGCACTTATACCGTATCTTACGATCGGTGAGAACATGTTCCTGGGAAATGAAAGAGGAAAGAGCAGTGCGATAGATTGGGATGAGACATACGCACTGGCAGCAAAATATATGGCGCAGGTCGGTCTTAAGGAATCACCAAGGACGCAGATAAAGGATCTGGGAACAGGAAAGCAGCAGCTGGTCGAGATTGCCAAGGCTCTTGCAAAACACGCAAGGCTTCTGATACTTGATGAGCCTACATCGTCTCTGAATGAAGATGATTCAAAGGCGCTGCTGGATCTATTGCTTGAGTTCAAAAAGAACGGCATGACTTCGATCATTATTTCTCATAAGATAAATGAGATTTCATATGTTGCTGATACTATCACGATCCTTCGTGATGGAGCTACGATAGAATCACTCGTAAAAGGCAAGGATGATATAAGCGATGACAGGATCATCAAGGGCATGGTCGGTCGTGAGATGACAGACCGTTTCCCGAAACGTGAAGGAAAGAAGATTGGGGATATCGCGCTTGAAGTAAAGAACTGGTCTACATATAATCCGGTATACACAGACAAAAAAGTCGTCGACAATGTTTCATTTAACGTAAGAAGCGGCGAGGTTGTAGGCATAGCAGGACTAATGGGTGCCGGACGTACTGAGCTTATGATGAGCATATTTGGACATTCATATGGAACAAATACAACCGGGGAGCTTTATATCCACGGAAAGAAGACTGTACTTAAGAATGTCAGCGAGGCTATTGAAAATAAGATAGCTTATGTTACAGAAGATCGTAAAGGAAACGGACTTATACTTTCTAACCCCATAACGGTCAATACGACACTTGCAAATCTGTCTTCAGTTAGCAGCAAACGTGGTGTTATCGATATGGATAAAGAAGTTCAGGTAGCAAAAGATTATGTAGATAAATTAAAGACAAAATGTCCTACTGTACAGCAGAATGTGGGTAATCTCTCTGGAGGTAACCAACAGAAGGTACTGCTTGCAAAATGGATGTTTGCAAACCCGGATATATTGATCCTCGATGAACCTACAAGAGGTATCGATGTCGGTGCGAAATATGAGATCTACTGCATCATAAACAATCTTGTGGCAGAAGGAAAGTCTGTGATAATGGTCTCAAGTGAACTGCCGGAAGTACTTGGCATGAGCGACAGGATCTACATTATGAATGAAGGCCGGATGGTCGGTGAAGTAGATGCAGCCGAAGCTACGCAGGAGAGCATAATGAGCAAGATCCTGCTTACCAAAAAAGAGAACTGAAACAGACCATACTTAAAACGGAGGATAAATAAATGAAAGTAAAGGTTTCTCTTACAAAATATGTAATGATCATAGCAACTGTTGCGGTCATTATCTTCTTTACTGTTTCTACCGGAGGAAAACTCCTGTACGCGCAGAACATGAATAACCTTATCTCACAGAACGCATACGTATTTATACTGGCAGCAGGTATGCTGCTCTGTATACTGACAGGCGGCAACATCGATCTTAGTGTCGGCAGCGTCGTCTGTCTCGTTGGAGCTATCGGCGCAATACTGATGGTAAAGCATAATGTTCCGATACCAGTGGCAATCATAGTCATGATGATCGTTGGTATTCTGATAGGTGTATTGCAGGGCTTTCTC
>JAGPKJ010000009.1:0-14453 GCA_018053995.1 Lachnospiraceae bacterium
CCGCTCCTCACATAATGCTATGTGCAGAGCAGGTTCACGATCTGATCATTCAATTCACTTTTTATTTGACAGGTGCAGTAATCTTATCACTGCCTTTCTTATCAGTCTATGTGCATCATGCACTATTTTTTCTGTTCACGGACATCCGTTAAAGTGGTATCATCTGATTATGACTGAAAAAAACAAGTGTGAAAATTGCATAAAGAGACTTTTAATTTTATTTTTCACTGCATCATTATCTCTCCTTTGTGCCTGCTCTCCATCGCACCTGGGCACCACGGATTCACACTCAGGCGCAGGCAGTGAAAATACCGATTCCGGTGCAGCAGATGATCTAAATAATGGTGTAGACACTACATCTGAATCAGCACAGATCACAGCCGGGCAGAATCTGGCAGCTGGCAAAGCCGCGCAGCAAGCCATCGCTTCAATAAAATTTCCGATCACTGCTACAAGGGAAGTCGCTGAATCCGATATACCTTCTGCGGCAGCTGCTCTCACCATAGATAAAAATCCAAACTCAGATCTGAGCGTTCCCACATATATCACTAATATTGATGGCACATATTTCATCGTCGACTGCTATCACAACACTGTCATTTATAACGATGACATTACCGCGCCGCTCACCGACTGGTCTGTCATGACATCCGGCATAGACCGTGCGCACACCATAGCAAGTGACGGCACCGTTTACCTCATTGATGATACGGAAAATAACAGGATTCTCGTTTTCGAGAAATCCGGTGGACGTTTCGTAGAGACCCAAAAGCTTGATAACATAGGAGTTCGTCCTCACTATATCATCTACAATGAACCCGATAAGACATTCTATGCTTGGAGTTCAATGACAGGTAAGATGTATCTGATAAACCGTAACGCCTCGACAAACGATGTATCCATCACAGCCGAATATTCAGTCCCCTCCCTCTATGGTGCCTACGTCCGTTCATTCACCATTGATAATGCAAATAAGAGCATTTATCTTGTTTCCGGAAATTCCTCGATAATCGAAGCGTCAATAAAAGACATGCACATAAAAAAGGAGTATCCGGTGCCAGCCGAAATGTCCGGCATGGTTCAGATAACTCCTATTGATGACAAATTCTATATAACGATCTCCACCGATGCTTCCATGAATCAGGACTGTGCAACGATCATTCGCTGTAACAGCCTGAGTGACCTTGATGAAGGCAATTATGAAGATATCTACAAACAGTATTTCATCGGCGGCGGAACGCCTTATTACATAACCCACATAGCTGACACCTATTATCTCACAGAGCACCGAATCCCCGGTCACTCTATATGGAGTTTCAAAGTAGATTCTGACGGTCTACCCACAGATGTGACAACTGTATATTGATCTTTAATCTTTCACGATAGCTTTTACCGCATCATCAAGCCAGTCTGCCTTCAACAGTTCAGCCTGTCCATTATCTATTGCGGCAGCTATCTTCGGATCTATCGGGATTCTTGCAAGTACAGGTATTCCTGCTGCCTTTGCGACTTCATCGATATGGCTTTCGCCAAATATCTCATGACGTGCTCCGCAATCAGGACATTCAAAATAACTCATATTTTCTATGATACCATATACCGGTATGTTCATCTCTTCCGCCATACGTATCGCTTTTGTGACGATCATTGAGACAAGTTCCTGTGGGCTTGTTACGATAACTATCCCGTTTACCGGAAGTGACTGAAATACAGTAAGCGGAACATCTCCTGTGCCGGGCGGCATATCTACATACATATAGTCTATATCATCCCAGTACGTATCTGACCAAAACTGTCTTACCCCGCCGGCTATAACAGGTCCTCTCCAGATGATCGGATCTGTATCATGATCAAGCAGAAGGTTTGAACTTATAACCTGTATTCCACTTCTTGTGGCAGCCGGTATCATAAGTCCTTCTTCTGTAGCTGTTATCTTATCTGAAAGACCAAATGCTCTTGGTATAGAAGGTCCTGTAATATCGGCATCTATTATACCGACATTCTTTCTGAGCAGTCTCGTTCTTACAGCCAGCATCGTCGTTACAAGTGATTTTCCAACGCCGCCCTTGCCGCTGACTATTCCGATAACATTTTTGACCGAACTTGCTTTATTAAGTGGAACTCGGAATGATTCCGATCCCTGCCCGCCATCTCCGGTTTTTTCACGTGATGAGCAGTTAAGTCCGCATGTATCACAGTTGTGAGTGCATTCCTGTGAATCATCCTCAGTGATATTATCTGAATTGACATTATTTGATTTGACGTTATCTGAATTGACATTTGATCTATCCTTCGACATATGATCCTCTTTCTTGGGTTTTCTTTGAATTTTTTTGGGTTTTCTTTAACATCCCCTGGTTTTCTTGGGCTTTCTTTCTGAATCCGGTTAAGACGTTAAGCACCGACACTTTAAGTGATCTTAAACCATGTTCAGCACCGACACTTTATGTAATCTTAAAGCATATTCAGCACCGACACTTTATGTGATCTTAAAGCATGTTCAGCACCGACACTTTATAAGTATAACGCAAAACGTGCTTATGTCAAAGGCACGCGTATGCTGACCACCAAGCGCATATGCCGACCGCTAAACATGACACATACATATGCCGACCTTCTATCACGTATGCCGACAGCCAAACACCCACGGAATCCATGTTTTACCTACAATACGACATTATCTTATACTCTGTAGGTAAAATGAGCAGAGAAAAGACAGATCAAATGACATTGAAGCTTTGTGAAATGTAGATTTTACCGACAGAGCCGCTTATTATCTTGAATTGTTGGTTATGATTTCAAATAAAGAGAATGTAGGTTGTCGGCTTATACCGACAAAGTGTTTGAAAAAGACAAGCTGTAGGTAAGACTGATGATCCGCGTTATTGGAAATAGGATTTCGAATTTCGAAATCAAGATATTTTACCCACAAACGGTGCATTATACATTATTTGCAGGTAAAGTACATAAAACGATATGGGTATCAAAAGTAGCAATTGTGTTATGATGCTACGACTTGCAGTCGCATAAGAATGACTTTTGACACTTGCATCATAAAACCCGTAAATAATATAAAATGGAGATACTCTTTTAAAGAATATCTCCATAGTCATCATAAAATATTAATGTCCAAATCCAAACATGTCTAAGTCCATGCATATCCAAAATCAATTATATCTCACTATCTGTCAGGTCGTTGTGTCGTACATCGTTCCTGATGCTGCAGCTGTATATGATGCACTGCTTGTATAAGAAGTACCTGACGTTCCACCAGATGCCGCAAGATCATAGATATTGTCTGCACGCGCACTTATCTGGTTAGAATATGAATAGGAATCATCACCGCCAAACACATCTTTTAGTGTTGTCATATCTGCATTTTCGAATGTAGACTTATCCAATGTAAGCTTATTGTCATCACCTATCGTAATACCTACACTTGATAGAAGATTCTTGTTAGAAGATGTAGTTCCTTCCATCCATTCTGTGTTGTTCTGTACCGATGATACATCACTTGACGATCCAGACGTAACCGCTGAATTGTAACTTTCAACGAATGACGAAACCTTACTGTAAAGATCACTGATATTGTCCTGTGAATATGTTGCAGTCTTAAGGTCGTCTGCAGCCGTGGCAAGGTTCTTAGCATCTGTCGCAGCAGTCTTGTCAGTTGTTGCAGTTGTCGTCGTTCCTGATGTTGATGATGTTCCGGTTGTTGATGTTCCAGACGAAGTAAGTGAAGAAAGTACGTCACTCGTATCTGTTGTATCTGTGCTGTCTGTCGTCGAAGTACTTGAAGATTTTGAATCACTTGCTACTTTTGCATAATAAGCCTTCATCAGCTTTCCATAGCTTCCGTTCTTTATCTGCGCATAATCCGATAGACTAAACGGCATTGATGCAGATGAAGATCCAAGGCTGTTAGAGAAATATGAAGATAACGATGATGCTGAATCAAAAATGCTTATGGACATATTGATCACGCTCCCTTCGCAGTGGTACGAGTCCATTCGACCCACTGATGTTACATGCCATTTATACAACTTAATCATAACACATAGATTTAAAATGTAAAGAATGACATTGGTGTTAAACGCAAAAATAACGTTGATGTTGAGAGTAATGACATGGATATTAAAAGTAATAATTATGTTATGATGCTACGAATCGCATACATCATAGTATGTCCTGCACTCATCCTGCATTGTATACTTTCCGTTCTTAAGTTCGATTGTGCTCACACAGCAATTATGCTGATATGCGCCTTTCCAAAACTGGTCGTTCGGAAGCTTTAACATATTGAGTCTGATCGAACAGTTGCAGGCGCCATGCGCGACTATCATCACATTATCGTATATGTTCTCGCATGCAAGTATCTTGTCATCAAGAAACGATTGTGTACGCGCACGAAGCTCATCTATAGACTCGCCGCCGTCCGGCGGATCATACTTTTCAGTCTCACCGAAGAATGCCTGAAGCCTTCCGCTTCCGTCTTTCATCAGTTCTTCCGTCTCTTTTCCTTCATAATCGCCAAAGCATATCTCTTTTATCCTGTCATCACATACTATACTCGTATCTCTGTGTCCCCTTATCAGTGACGCTGTCTCATATGCGCGAATAAGCGGAGATGAAAAGATAACATCTAAAGACCTGTCTTCAAATGCCTTCCCGGTAATTAAAGCAAGCTCTCTCCCTTTTTCATTCAGCTTGATATCCGATCTTCCCTGAAGTCTGTGTGCCTTGTTCCATTCTGTCTCGCCGTGTCTTACAAGATATATGAGCATAACCAAAATTCCTTTACTAAATAGATGTGCATATCTACCAGATACGATCCATGTACTATAATGATGTGCTATAATGATGCGCTGTAATGATGTGTTGTAATGATGCGCTGTAATGATGTACTGTAATGATTCACTGTAATGATGTGCTGTAATGATGCGCTGCAATGATGCGCTGTAATGATGTACTGTATATACTGTAGATGTACTATCGTAACGTATTATAAACATTACTTTTCCATCTGCTCATCATTACCTAAGACCGTTCATCCGTACCTATGATCAGTTTGAGTTTATTATTGACATGACGATATGCAGGGATAAGGAACATATCTGCGAGTACCCATGCCAGTGGGCTTGCAAATGCCACACCATAGATACCGAACTTAGGAACAAGCGCAACTGCAGCAATGATCCTCGCTGCCATTTCAAATACACCCGAGAATATCGCGAACGAACTGAATCCCATTCCCTGTATCATGAATCTATACACATTCACTCCAGTAAGTGCGGCATAAAAAGCAGCGTTTACGACCATACACAATCGTGCATCCGAAATTATCCCGGTCTCCGACCTGCTGACAAACATTGTCGTAAGATTATTACCAAATAAACAGAGTATCAGCAGTGCAAATACTGAATAGATACATCCGACCGTCATGCTTGCCTTTATCCCCGAATCGAGCCTGTCCAGTTTTTTTGCACCGACATTCTGACCACCATATGTAGCCATCGATGTTCCAAGTGCATCGAACGGGCAGCAGAAAAACATACTTACTTTCGACGAGGCGGTGACCGCAGCTATAGCGTCAGAGCCAAGCGAGTTGACTGACATCTGCAATATCACTGACCCGATAGCAGTAACGGAATACTGAAGTCCCATAGGAATTCCGATATAACACAGCTGTCCCATCACCTGCAGATCCGGTTTCATCTCCCCTTGCCTGAATCTAAGCATATCGAGCTTTTTTATCATATATATCAGACATAATATTCCTGATATCGCCTGCGATATCACCGTAGCCCATGCTGCTCCCGCGACTCCCATATTCAGACCGATCATAAAGTACAGATCACCGAATATGTTAAGTACAGATGATATCAACAGAAAGATAACCGGTGTCTTGCTGTCGCCCATCGCTCTTATTATCCCGGACACCATGTTATACAGATAGACGACCGGAATGCCGGCAAATATGATAAATATATAGTCGTATGCCTGATCGATTATATCTGCCGGAGTACCCATGAATACTAATATCTGACGGCAAAAGCACGTCACAAGTACTGTCATTACCGTACTGAACATGATTCCGAGCCATATGCAGTTTGCGACATCTTTACGCAGTCCGACTTCGTCCTTTGCTCCAAACCTGTTCGCGATAGGAATTGAGAAGCCGCTGCAGATTCCCATGACAAAGCCAACTATCAGAAAGTTTATAGAGCCCGTTGAGCCTACCGCGGCAAGTGCCGTCTTGCCAAGCACCCTGCCAACGATAAGTGTGTCAACCAGGCTGTATACCTGCTGAAAAAGACAGCCAAAAAATATTGGTAGTGAAAACGAAAGGATCAGCCTTAAAGGCGATCCTTCCGTCAGATCTTTAGTATATGATCTCAATTACATGCCTCTCTATGATCAAGCAAAAGGATTCTCTGATGGATAAGGCAGTGATGCGGGTTTATTATATCCGATCTCATTATCTGCCACACCGATATATCTGAATGTATCAAATAAAGCCTTTCCATAGTGACCGAAAGCCACAGCGCCATGATGCGGGAAGCCTTTCTCTATGAGTACGTGTCTATAGAAACGTCCCATCTCAGGAATCGCAAATACACCGATGCTTCCGAACGATCTTGTAGCTACCGGAAGTACTTCACCTTCTGCTACATACGCGCGAAGGATACTGTCTGCCGTACTCTGAAGACGATAGAATGTGATTTCTCCCGGCTTTATATCTCCCTCAAGAGTTCCGTTTGTAACTTCTACAGGAAGACTTCTTGCCATTATAGCCTGATTCTTCATCTCACACGATGAAAGTCTGCTTGAGCATGTGTTGCCGCAATGGAATCCCATGAATGTATCTGTATGTGAATAATCGAATTTTCCTTTAATGCTGTCATCATACATGCACTGCGGAACTGAATTGTTTATATCAAGCAGTGTTACTGATTCTCCGCTTACTGCATATCCAATGAATTCACTCAGGCATCCATAGATATCAACTTCGCAAGAAACAGGAATTCCGCGGCCTGTCAGTCTGCTGTTAACATAGCATGGAACAAATCCAAACTGTGTCTGGAATGCAGGCCAGCACTTGCCGGCAATGGCAACATATTTTCTGTATCCGCGATGTGCCTCGATCCAATCAGTGAGCGTGATCTCATACTGTGCAAGTTTAGGAAGTATCTCAGGCTTTTTATTTCCAGTGCCAAGTTCTTTCTCCATATCCTTTACAACATCAGGGATTCTCGGATCTCCGGCATGCTTGTTATATGCTTCAAAAAGATCGAGCTCTGAATTTTCTTCTATCTCAACTCCAAGATCATACAGTCTCTTTATCGGAGCATTGCATGCTAGGAAGTTCATCGGACGAGGTCCGAATGAGATTATCTTGAGTTCTGAGAGTGCTTTTACCGCACGTGCTACAGGAACAAAATCATGGATCATCTTTGCGCACTCATCTGCGGTTCCTACCGGATATTCCGGAATATATGCCTTAACATTACGAAGCTGCAGATTGTAGCTTGCATTAAGCATTCCGCAGTATGCATCTCCTCTTCCCTGTGTTGTTACTGAATTATAGTCTTCCTCAGCTGCTGCACAGAACATCTTAGGTCCATCAAAATGCTTTGCGAGAAGTGTCTCTGAGATCTCTGGTCCAAAATTGCCCAAAAATACGCAAAGAGCATTACAGCCATGTGCCTTAATATCATCAAGAGCCTTGACCATATCTATTTCGCTCTCGATTATGCAGATAGGACATTCATATATATCCTTCGCGTCATAGTTCTTCTCATACGCCTTAGCAAGAGCCACTCTTCTGTTTACTGCGAGCGGAGCCGGAAAACAGTCTCTGCTGACAGCAACGATACCTACTTTGATCTCTGGTAAATTGTTCATTTCTTTTTCCTCCTAAAAAAATTTCACCCTTTTGTTTTTCCGCATATAATGCGGAATGTTATATACTCCCAAGCAGATATTATCTGCCGTACTACCTAAGTGTCTTGAACAGATCACGACATACCGGATATATCCCGACAAACCTGCGATATCTATCTTCGTATTTCTCAGTAAGCTCTCTGTCAGGTTCTATCGTCTCAGCGACCTTTACTACAGAAGCCGCTGCCTCATCAACATTTTTGAATACGCCGCATGCTACAGCCGCCAGTATCGCTCCGCCCATCGAAGGACCTTCTTCATTTTCCGGTACGTCAACCTTTACATTCATGATATTCGCAACAAGCTTCTTCCAAAGCATACTCTTTGCTCCGCCGCCGCATATCATAGTCCTGTCGATCTTTATCCCAAGTGATCTTGCAACCTCGACAGAATCACGCAGTCCAAATGTCACACCTTCCAGTACAGCCTGTGTCATGTCCGTACGTGTTGTATCCATCGTCATCCCGATGAAAGTTCCGCGTGCATCCGGATCGTTATGCGGTGATCTTTCACCCATAAGATAAGGCAGAAAATACACGTGATTCTCTCCAAGCTTTTCAATACGCCCCTGCTCAGCTGAATAATCCGATGTCCCTATTATATTATCCATCCACCATTTATTGCATGAAGCCGCACTGAGCATACATCCCATAAGGTGGTATCTCCCATCGGCATGTGCAAATGAATGAAGCGCATTATGCGTATCTACCCTGAAATCAGATGATGATATGAAAACTGTTCCACTCGTGCCAAGTGATATATTGCATCTGCCGTTTCCAACAGTCCCTGTGCCTATCGCTGCTGCGGCATTATCACCTGCACCTGCTGCAACCTTTACATCTGCGGGGATTCCAAGTCCGGAAGCAACAGACGGAAGAACCGTTCCTGTCACCTCATAGCTCTCATACAGGTGTGGCAGCTGCTCCGTTGTGATTCCGCATATGTCGCACATCTCTTTCGACCAGCATCTGTTTTTTACGTCAAATAAGAGCGTTCCAGATGCATCAGACATATCCGTCGAAAATACACCGGTCAGACGATATGCAAGATAATCCTTGGGCAGCATTATCTTTTTGATCCTCGCAAAATTCTCCGGTTCATTCTTTTTCATCCACAGTATCTTTGGTGCCGTAAATCCTGCAAATGCAATATTCCCGGTATATGCTGAAAGCTTATCCCTTCCTATCGTATTATTGAGGTATTCGCACTCTTTTGCAGTTCTGCCGTCATTCCACAGAATAGCAGGTCTTATAACCTCATCATGCTCATCGAGTATGACAAGCCCATGCATCTGACCGCCAAAACTTATTCCCGCGACATCCTCGGCATCCTGTCCCTGCAGAAGTTCCTTTATTCCTGCATATGACTGCTCATACCAGTCTTTTGGATTCTGTTCAGACCATCCCGGATGTGGAAATGATACCGCGTATTCCCTTGATACGCTTCCTTTGATCGTGCCACGTTCATCCATCAGAAGAAGCTTAACAGACGATGTGCCCAGATCTACACCGATAAATAACATTTTTTATCCTCCCTTTTTTCTCCCTTTATATACTTGATAATCCTACGAATCTTTCCCCATTCGTAAGAAATCAGTCTCAAAAACATTTCTTGGAGATGGTCTTCCGAACAGATACCCCTGAATATAATCCGGTTCCATCTTCCCTAGTCTTTCCAATTCCTCCTGCTGTTCCACGCCTTCGATACAAACTCTCATTCCTACATCATGTATCATTTTGATTATGTTCTTTAATACAATAAAATCATATCCGTCATTAAGTGCCTGTGAGACAAATGAACTGTCTATCTTTACTACGCTCGCGTTCATATCCCGTATATATCTGAGATTCGAATACCCCGTACCAAAATCATCTATCGCTACGCTCACGTTCATGCGTTCAAACTCTTTGAACAGGCTCATGCATCTCATATCTGACTGAATATAACCGCTCTCAGTCACTTCCATCATCAGGCTGTCAGCATCCAGCTTATACTTTTCAAATACGCGGTTAAGCTCAGCGTTGATCTTGCTCTGCATTATCTGAACATATGACAGATTGACATTGATCTTGAAATTCGGTACCAGTTTACGCCATTCACTGCATGTACGTGCAGCATCATCAAGAACAAAAGCTCCCACCGGAATGATCATGCTGCTCTCTTCAAGTATCGGTATCATATCAACCGGAGCTATATTATTTCCATCAGGATCCTTATACCTTAGAAGAGCTTCAGCACCTTCGAGCTTACATCCGTTTTCGGAAATGATTGGCTGGTAGAATACTTCAAAACCTTTAAATCCGTCTCTTATCGACTGTCCGAGCACTTCTCTTGTATGTATATTCTTTATATACTTTCTATAATCCGGCTGGCTGAAAAACACCATCTGATCACGACCGTTTCGCTTTGCCTGAAACATCGCGAATTCCGTATCGTTCATTATCTCTTCATAAGTTATTCCTGAAAGATTATCTTGAAGTGTTCCTGCAGAGATAGTATATGTCCTACTATAATTGCGCTTCTTTATCGCACTCTGAATCTTTCTTGATACTCTGTCATACATAGTACGCGGTGCCGGAAGATCTGCGTCTGCCATCACGACCATCATGAATTCATCCGCGACCAGCCTGTACATGTCTGCTTTTCCTTCAGCCGCCGAAAGCATTATATCTGCAGCTTCTCTTAGGACTTCATCACCGGCAGCAGTACCATCCTTTTCATTTATCTCCTTAAGATTATCTATTCCAAATCTGATAAAATATCTGATCTTCTCCGGACAATCCGCAAGCATCGGTTGGATCTTCTGCTGAAACAGTACTTCACGCTGAAGTCCTGTGATATCATCTGCTATCTGTCTGCGTCCTATCTCCCTTGTACGACCTATCAACACTCTGTGCCCATCTGCTGTCGTCACGCAGTAACCGCGGCATTCGATCCAAACAGCATTATGTCCGTGATCATACCATCTGTAGATCATATTATGAAACTTCAATCTGCCTGATGCACATGCATCAAGTTCATCTTTCAGTGCCTTACGATCGCTTTCATATGAAACCTTCAAAAGCTCTTCTGAGCAGTTTTTGAAATGTGACCCCGGCAGCGGAAACTCGTTTTCAACACCGTTGTTGAACCACGCTTCATTCTCTGTCATATCGATTGTATAGCAGTATGAATCGGAGAAATTCTGAACCAACATCATTACCTGATTCATGTCTTCCACGATGACTTTGCTTAATAGATTCTCTTCTGACATTGCAGACTCCCGTAGTCAAAATATTTGTATGATCAGAAATATATGTCTATATGTAATACTATGTGCATTTGGCAGCTAAGTCAACAATCCTTTCAATAAAAAAATGCCGAAAATCAGTACCATAATATATACAATGCCGCAAGGGACGAAAAGTTTATTTGATGAAACATTCATCGTTTGTTATACTGTTGATGTCTAATTAGTATATATGCAATCCTAGAAGAAAGGATTAAAGAAAATATGAGCGGAAAAAGAATAGTTGTTTCACTAGGGCACGAGGCTCTCGGGTACACTACAACTGAACAGTGGGATGCTGTAAGAACAACATCCAAAGTACTTGCCGACCTGATAGACAAGGGATATGAACTGGCTATCACGCACAGCAACGGTCCTCAGATAAGTATGATCCATAAAGCGATGACTGAACTTCACAGGATATATATCGATTATACCGCAGCTCCTATGTGTGTCTGCTCAGCGATGAGTCAGGGATATGTTGGATATGATATACAAAGTTCACTTCGCGCCGAGCTCCTTAGCCGCGGCATTTCAAAGCCTGTATGCACTATACTTACACAGGTCACAGTCGATCCCTACGACGAAGCATTCTACGCACCAAGTAAAGTTATCGGACGATATATGTCCGCCGAAGATGCTCAGGCTGAGATCAAAAAAGGCAACTATGTTCAGGAAGAACCCGGCAAAGGTTTCCGCCGTGTGGTTGCGACACCTAAGCCAATAGATATCGTTGAGATAGATTCGATCCGTACGCTTTATGACGCCGGTCAAGTCGTCATTGCATGCGGCGGTGGCGGCATTCCAGTTATCAAACAGGATGATGCACTTCGTGGCGCTTCAGCCGTGATAGAAAAGGATAACATTGCCGGAAAGCTCGCGTCAGAATTAAATGTAGACCAGCTTCTGATACTTACCGGTGTTCCTTGTGTATATTCAGGATTTATGACGGAAAATAAAAAAGCCCTTGCTCATCTCTCAGTTGCCGAAGCAAATGAACTGATGAATAAAGGTGAATTCGGTGAAGGAACGATGAAGCCCAAGATCGAAGCTGCCATCGCGTTCCTGTCAAGCCGCCCCAAAGCAGATGTCATGATCACATCCATCGATGCTCTTGATGACGCACTTGCCGGACATGCCGGAACGATCATTTCTGTATAATCAGATATCAGGAAACACATTACAAGAAGCGGAGCTTAAAAACAGCCCCGCTTCTTTTATTTTTCAGTCAGATTCACGGAATGAATCAAGCACTATGATAAGTGCTCCCGCAGCGATACAAAAATCAGATATATTATATACTATGCCGCTCAGATATTTTGAGTGACTGTTTTTAAAGCTTAGATAATCGACTACATATCCGCGTTTCAGTCTGTCGTATGTGTTGCTGTAAGCCCCGCCCAGCATAAGTGACAATCCCGTACGCATTAGTTTTGAACCATTCTGAGAAAACGGCGCAAAGAACATTATCGTCATGATCACTGAAAATATTGATGATATAACAGTTACTGCTTTGTTTTTCCTACCGCTGCTGAAAGCTGCGCCGCCATTATGAAACTTTCGTATCATTATCCTGCCGCTGCACACTTCTTTAGGCAGTACCAGTGTATCATCCTTTTCGATCTTCTTTTTGATGATACCGTCAGCCGCAAATATCGCCGGTGCGATCAGTATCTCTTCTATTTTTCCCATACAAGCTCCGTACACGCATTTCACATTTCTGTCTTATACTTCAGCACCATCAATCTTCTTCTCTTCTACAACTTCATCATCGATCTCATTGAGTTTATCTGGGTCTGATGCGCTCTCACTCCTGATATCAATGACAGGACCGCCTGTGCCCTCAATGTAATCACGTGTGATCGTTACACGCCCGATATTATCATCTTTCGGTATCTCATACATTATATCAAGCATAAAATCTTCAATTATTGACTTGAGCGCTCTGGCACCTGTATCGCGTTTCATTGCCTTCTCAGCGATTGCTGCAAGTGCATCGTCATCGAATCTCAGATCGACCTCATCAAGCTCAAGAAGCTTTTTGTACTGCTTAAGCACTGCATTCTTTGGTTCATTCAGGATTCTGATCATCATCTCTTTTGAAAGAGGTTCAAGTGTAAATATTATCGGAAGTCTGCCTATAAATTCCGGAATCATTCCAAAGCTTCTCAGATCTTCGGTTGCGACTTTCGACAGAATGTTTTTATCCTTATCATATTTGTCGCGAAGTTCTCCCGTATATCCTATCGCTGTTTCCTTATGAAGACGTCGTTTTATTACTTCTTCTAGTTCCGGGAAAGCTCCTCCGCAGATAAACAGTATATTTGTCGTATCGACTGTCGCGAGCGGCACCATGGCATTCTTTGAATTTGATCCAACCGGCACTTCGATCTTAGCGCCTTCCAGGAGTTTAAGCATTCCCTGCTGTACGGACTCGCCGTTCACATCACGTGCTGTGCTGTTCTCTTTCTTCGCCAGCTTGTCTATCTCATCTATGAAAATGATACCCTGCTGTGTACGTTCAATATCATTGTCTGCAGCCGCAAGAAGTTTCGAGACAACGCTCTCGATATCATCGCCTATATAACCTGCCTCTGTAAGAGATGTTGCATCCGCGATCGCAAGCGGAACATCAAGCAGCTTCGCGAGCGTCTTTACCATATATGTCTTGCCGCAGCCTGTAGGTCCAATCATCAGCATATTTGATTTTTCAATCTCAATCCCGTCTTTATCAGGTTTCTCATTTGCAAAAAGACGCTTGTAGTGATTATAAACAGCTACAGATATAACTTTCTTCGCGTGTTCCTGTCCTACAACGTATTCGTCGAGTTTACCCTTGATCACATGAGGCGCCGGGATCTTCCTGATATCTATCTCCGGGTGTTCCTTCTTCTTGTGGATCTTCTGTTTATTCGGAATCGCTCCGTCACCCTGAAGGTCTGAGAGATTAAGAAAGCTGATATTAGGGAAGCCGTTTATCTTATGCTTTTTACTGTTTCCATCACCATTTTCATCGCCGTTGTCATCGCCATTGTTATCACTGTCATTCGGCATATTCCCAAGCATGCCCTGATAATCAAACTGGCTGACCGTATCCATCATCTTGTGCATACACTCTTCGCAGATACATATATTATTTGGAAGATGATACATTCTTCCTGCTTTGCTCTCAGGTCTGCGACACACAAAGCATACATCCTCATACTGACTGCTTTTAACGTCATCCGTGCTCTTTGTGTCG
>JAGPKJ010000009.1:14553-43065 GCA_018053995.1 Lachnospiraceae bacterium
CTCTTCGCAGATACATATATTATTTGGAAGATGATACATTCTTCCTGCTTTGCTCTCAGGTCTGCGACACACAAAGCATACATCCTCATACTGACTGCTTTTAACGTCATCCGTGCTCTTTGTGTCGACATCTGTGCTCTTTGTGTCGGCATCTGTGCTGTCTTTATCGGCTTCTACATTGTCTTCATCTACACAAGAACCGTTTTTACCGCTATCAGCTGTTACTGTGTCATTATGACTTTCACTGAAGCTTTCAGACGCTGCAATATCATCGAATTCACGAAAGTCCATGCCGGGTGTCGGCTCAAATCTCTCATCCTGCGTACCATCACTCGCGTTTTTGTTCACATGATCATTATCAGTGTTACCGTTCACATTATTATCCCGGTCATCTGCATTGCCATTCAAGTCTTTGTTTTCTGTATCGTTCATCGATTATTCTCCCAGTATGTCTTATTCATTGTACATTTCATTATCATATCTTTCGGCAGTATACGATACCTTTTTCCAAGCAGGTATCCGGCATATCTGCACATACATCTCCAGATAAATGGTATCTCATATCTGGCATACCCGTACTTGCACAGGTATTTCAAAGTATCTTTTGCAAATCTGATACCTTCATGCTCTGATCCGACTCCTTCAAATATCTCAGGATGCTGTGCCTGCGATACCGCAAGATCAAAATTTCTATGAAACTGCTGCGCACCTGTATAATCATGTGAATGGTATACTTTCGCATCTGCCGCATATGCGACGGCATATCCGTCATTTATCGCATTCGCAGCAAATATCATATCTTCATTGAATATCGCAGGCGCACTGAAACCGCCAATCCGGTCAAATATATCTCTATTATATGCCGCGCATACATTCGAACAAAAATATGTCTTTATGCCATATATCTCTTTATCCTGTTTTGTTCTGACTGCTGAGACTGCCGGATAATTGAAATGCCTTGTGTACTTCTCCGCAGGGCTGGCCTTTCTACCGGCAAGCTGACGTGCATATGCTACAGCAACGCCTTCGTCTTCTGAGGCTTTTTTTATCCGTTCCACCAGATACCTGTCTGAGGGCACTGCATCCTGAGTCATCATGATAAATACATCTGCATGAGAGTATGAACGCACTGCTTCATTCCGCGTTGCTGCATGATCAAACGCATTCTTCTCAATGTGATGCACTTCAAGTTCCGGATACTCTTTGGCCAGATTCATTCCGTATACCAGCTGATCATAATACTCCCGTCCGGTATTGATCACTATAATGTGATCCGGTCGCATTGTCTGTCTATGAAGGCGTTCAAGGAGCTCTATGAATTTATGTCCCGGTCTATATGTCGGAATAATTACGTCAATATTATTCACTGCTGTACCTCCGCATATATCAAAAAGATGATGTGGGTATTGAAAAAGTCATTATGTTACGATATTTACCCTTACGAGCTAAAAGGGAGCCCTGTTAAGGCTCCCTCTTATTATAACACCGAACTTTTTCGGTTTAGCGTTCTTTATAAAACTTTTATTTACTGCCAACATATTTTGATGTATCTGCCTTTATCTTTTCACTGCACGTATTAACAGTATCCGAAGGTGCATATGATGAATCATCAAACAGGAAATGATGAAGCCATACTACATTTGCTGTCAGATCTTCCGGAACTACGCAGTCTCCTTTGCCGCCGATCGAACCGGTAGCACGCAGATCCTCCTGGGGGAATCCATCTGTCCCCTGTATATTGTACTTTGATACTCCGCCAAGCATTCCCGCAATCTCTGTCAGATCCATTGACGTATACATCTCATCAAACACACTATTTGCGATCTTATCGAGTTTTGTAGGATCGGCTTTCTTAGCCTTCTCCATTACAGCCATAAGGACTTTACGCTGGCGCTCCGCACGTCCAAAATCATTTCCTACATAACGTATACGACAGTATGCAGTAGCCTGTAGACCACTAAGTGTCTGCGGTCCTGATTTTGTCACAGCGACAATATCATTATTAAGATGTTTTGTATCGTCTGCCGACTCCATAAACATGCTTCGCTGATAGTCATTAAGATAACTTATCTCATTATCCTGAACATCGATCTCTACTCCGCCAAGCGCGTCGATAGTATCTATAAGTCCATTAAATCCGACTGTCACGAAATCAGTGATATTCATATCAAGATTCATGTTGAGCATATTGATGGCTTGTTCCGGACCGCCCTTTGCATATGCTGCATTACACTTATTATACTGATCGTTACTAAGATTCATATATGTATCACGATAGACAGATACGAGTTTCACATCTCCTGTATCCTGATTTATAGAAGCGATCATGATGCAATCGCTTCGCGTGCTCTTCGAAAGCTCTTTGTCTCTCGAATCGACACCAAACAATGCTATATTGCGGTAGCCCTTCATGGCGCCGGTCTTTTCTTCCGCTTCAACCTGACTGTTGATGACGATATCAGCATCGTCAATGTTTACTTTCCCGGATTTTGTGACCTTAAGTACTCCATATAGAACTATTACCATCACTATAAGTACAAGAATCTCTATAGTGAACATTATGATATGCTTTCTCTTCTTCTTTGCCTTAGCTTTTTTGCTGCTTCCACTTCGGCGATTATTCGGACGTACCGGATCATAATCATCATATGACGAACGATTTCTTCCATCTTTATCGTCGTAATATCCGTCATCATATCCTCTGTCGTTGCTATAATATCTGTCATCACGTCTGTCTCTGTCGGACGTTCTGCGGCTGCTCGTACTACCTGATGTGCGGTATGATGACCCACTATAATTTCTCCTGTCATCATAATATCCCCTATCTGGTGAACCTGAATTCCTTCTTGTATTTCCATTATCCGGAGTCCGTCTATTATTGCTGCCGGAATCAGAATAGCCTCTATTGCTGCTTCGGTTCTCATCATCAGAATATCTTGCCATTACATAAGCTCCCCATCCAATTATCTAAAGATAAAGTCATCAAATCTGCTGCCTCGGTGATCAATAAAGGGCAACAGACTCAGCTATTGTACCTCATATCATTTTTTTTTGCAAATTCAGTAGGCATTCTTGTCTCTAAATACTTTAAAAACTGTCTGAAAGATGATCTTCATATCAAATCCAAAAGTCCAGTTCTCGATGTAATATATATCACACTCGATACGCTTTCTTATCGAAGTATCTCCCCTGTATCCGCTTATCTGTGCCCATCCGGTAAGTCCCGGACGAACCTGATGTTTCACCATATATCTTGGAATCTCTTCTTTGAATTTGTCGACAAATTGAGGTCTCTCTGGTCTCGGTCCGACAACGCTCATATCTCCCTTAAGAACATTAAAGAACTGTGGCAGTTCATCTATGCTCGATTTCCTCATCCAGTGTCCGCACTTTGTGACACGCGGATCATCCTTGGTAGTCCAGCACTTCTCTTCACTGGAAACATCCTGAACATACATCGTACGAAATTTATACATAAGGAATGGTTTGTTATGAAGTCCTATCCTCTCCTGCTTATATATTATCGGGCCTTTACTCGTAGCTTTTATCGCTATGACCGTAATAAGCATCACCGGTGAAGATATTATGATGGCAAGTATGGAAAATAAGACGTCAAAAGCTCTCTTAGCCATCCAGTTTCCCATATTGGACAATGGCACATTCCTTATATTTATGACCGGAAGTCCCATCAGATCTTCAGTGTATGGATTGCTCGGGAACAGACTGTTGTAATCTGGTATAAATTTTGTATGGACACCGGACTTTTCACACATCGCAACTATCTTTTCCAGATTGCTGTAGTCCGTGAGTGACAGTGATATAGCTATTTCATCAAGTTTATTCTCTGGAAGGATGTACTCAAGATTTCCTATCGTGCCAAGAACTTTTACACCTTTATACACTGTTCCCGCCGGAATATGATCATCAAGGATTCCCCTTACTACATATCCCCACTGCGTATTTGCATTGATTCTGTCTATATATGCTTCAGCAGCACGTGAATATCCGATCAGCAGTATATATTTCAGATTGTATCCTTTTCTACGGAAATAATGGAGTGCAGACCTTATAAGAAATCTGCTGAGCGTCATGAGTACAATGTTCAGCACGAAGAACAAAAAGATCATCTCTCGCGAAAAATGAATCTGCTTGATGACATAGAGTGTAACGATAAATCCCACAAGCCCGATAACGTTTGCCTTGAATATCTCTATAAATTCAAAACGTCTGACTGTCGTCCTTTTCGGCTCGTACAGATGATTCATATAATATAGAACCAGATATCCGGGAACGATAAAATAAAGTGCATTAAAATAAGTGCCCATCGAAAGCGCGAGTGTATTCGGATTGTCCGGTCTGAATGGTCCCTTAAACTTTAGAAACCAAGCGAGCATATATGAAATTACGATTATCACGCCATCCAGTAATATCTGGATACGATTAAAATATTTTTGATTATCCTTTATCATCGTCGCCCGTCCGAATGCAAGATTTTCCCCATCTCACAGCATATACTAAATGCCCTAACAGCTTACCACATCAGCGGCTTAAGTGTATTCACGATCATTTCCGCTTCAATATGAAGGTAATTCCAGAAATTATACCATCTCACTCCTACCTTATGATCCTGACCGCTCTTGCAACACGAAAGACTGAATCCTTTAAATATTCCGAAGAAATAATCTTTCCCAAATCCTTTTTTAGCAAAGAATATCTGTTTTATAAGCATTCCCGTGATAAGTGCAGGCAGATTAAGAAGCCGCATAGCAAATGGCATGTTCTTTGTGATCACATAGACACTATTTCTTGCGGCAAGATCTATCTTCGCCTTATTATACCTTGAACCTGTAGTAGCGCTTCCGGCATGATACACAATTGCCTTCGGTTCAAGTATATTATGATATCCGAATATCTTCGCGCGAAATCCTATGTCGACATCTTCAAGATATGCGAAATGGTTCTCGTCAAGTCCGCCAAGCTCATTATAAAGTTTTCTCCTGTACATCGATGCTCCGCCACAGCACGAAAAAACTTCGGCCGGCTTTGAAAATCTTGAAGCTTTCTTTCCTTTTCCTCTCGCAAAAGACCATCCAAGGAGACAATACAGATCCCCGGCATCGTCTATCTTTTTCTTATCTGACATGCTTAGCATCTTAGCCTGAACCGAAAATATATTCGGCGACATATCCATCCTGCGTTCAAGATAATATATACAATGGCATGACACATATGCATCATTATTTAAAAGAAAAACGAATTCCGTATCAGCTTCAGCTACACCCTGATTTACCGCCTTACAGAATCCAAGATTCTGACTGTTCCTGATAAGTCTCACCTGCGGATAATTTGAACTGACCATCTCAAGGCTTCCGTCAGTCGATCCATTGTCAACAACAATGATCTCCGCATCGCTGGATACGAGCGACTGAAGGCACTTATCAAGATACTTCATCCCATTCATGTTCGGAATAATAACAGTTGTTCTTCTTTTCTCATCCATTAAATTAAATCCTCATTTGATATATGTTGAAAATGATGGATCATACATCATAATGTAACCTTTTCCCTTGAGAAATACAGATATCTTTCTGGAACATTCGACCAGATCAGGAGCATTGCCACCATGATCCAAATCGTACTTTTGCGCCCATGATCTGTAATCCCATGCACTGGTATCTGCGCATTCGCTGTATGCACACCCTGTCTCGTTTTCAAAATCCTGCCATAAGCTTCTTCTGAGCTTCAGACATCTGATGTCTACATTCCCTATATCCTGCGTGATATCAAACCTGTGCATATGCCCGCTCTCACCGTCATGCATACCGGTGAACAGTCTGATCCCCTTCATATCCGTCATATATGAATCAATTGCGCCATTCGAATTATAAACACGTCCGCACACTGCTCCTATATCTGGTCTTGCTGCAAAAATGTTTGGAAGATACTTTACTTCATAGAAACCCAAATGTTTTGAATGCCGCACAACAGCCTGCACCTGTATCGCTGTAAAAAAAGATTCGAGTGATCTTCTTCCTGCTTCATAAGCATACTCTTTACTTGATGTATTTCCGGCTGTAGACTGCGGATTAACGCGCCAATGATAAAGAACATAAGGGATATGGACAAATGAAGTGTCAAGATCTGCCGGACGTATGCTCTTCTCAAGCAGCATTTCCGTCATCTGCAATATCAAGTCATAATCCTGAGCACCATCATACTCCGACCTATACTTTATATCATTAAACACATCTTTTCTTACAGTCATTAGATGACATATGTAATTGTTTGACAGGATCATATCAAGATTCCAGTCACATTTATCATTATGGTCAAAGTACTCTATGCCATCAGAATCTGTCTTGTCCTCATCTGAGTACACCATTACCGGCTTGTCAGCTTTCATTACGGCTTTCGCCGTCCGGTACATCGCATCGGATGTCAACAGGTCATCGTGATCAAGAAGGCTTACGTACTCTCCATTTGCATATTTTATAGCTTCGTTCGTATTTGCAGATATTCCGTCATTATTCTCAAGCCTTATATATCTTATGGCGCGATCTAAAAACACATGCTCATGTTCAGCACTTTTGCCTTCGACTTTCAGACCATCACCATCACCAGAAACAATTCCCGGCACGCCACGAACGACCGATTCCACACTGTCATCATCGCTCGCATCCGCGATCACAAGTTCCCATCTGTCATATGTCTGATCTTTCACCGAAGAAATAAGAGCTTTCATGTATGCAGGATCCGTGCAGTATGCCGGAACGATAATGCTTATCGTAACATCAGACGGATCACTATCGGCACGCTGCCTCTCAAGTTCCTCTAAAGAAGGTTCTATATACGTATAGTTTTCCTTCTCGTGCAGTCTCTCTCTAACGGCATTGCGGGTCTCTTTTATTCCGTTTCTCCTTAAATACCGCAGCGTTCTGCCAATATCACTGAAATGCATTCCGACCTCCAGAACCTATATCAAAGAAGCGCTTTTACTGCCTCAGTCAGCTCTTCAACCTTCTTCTGTGAATCATCAAGGCTTGTCCCTTTAACTCCCATATAGAACTTGATCTTAGGCTCGGTTCCAGAAGGACGTGCACAGCACCATGCGTCACTGTCAAGTTCAAAGTACAGAACATTAGACTCAGGAAGGCCTGCAGGAGACTGCTCACCTGTTGCGAGATCAGTTATCTTTCCTGTCTTGTAATCCCTGAAGTTTACTACAGTCCACTCGCCGAACTTCTTAGGCGGGTTGCTGCGAAGCTTATCCATTATAGCAGTGATCTCTTTTGCTCCGTCAATACCTTTCATCGTTATCGCATACTGAGTCTCGCGATAATATCCGTATTTCTCATACATCTTAAGCATATGATCCCAGAGAGTCTCACCGTGCTTCTTGCACCATGAAGCGACTTCGCACAGACACATGACAGCAACGCATGCATCCTTATCCCTTGCATGAGTTCCGGCAAGGCAGCCATAGCTCTCCTCAAGACCGAACACATAATTGTAACTGTGGTTCTGTTCAAAAAATTTGATCTGCTCACCAATATACTTAAATCCCGTAAGGACTTCGATAAATTTCACCTTATAGTCATCAGCGATCGCATGTGCCATATTTGTAGTGACTATCGTTGTTACGAGTGCAGGATTCTCAGGCATTGTCTTTGTAGCAGTACGCTCTCTGAGAATATACTCTCCGATGAGCATTCCTGACATATTCCCGGTAAATGGAATGTATTCCCCAGTCTTTGTATCCTTCGCATATATTCCGAGACGATCGGCATCAGGATCTGTCGCAAGAACGATATCAGCGTCCTTCTCTTTTGCAAGCTTAAGAGCAAGCGTAAATGCCTTGGGATCTTCAGGATTGGGATAAGCAAGTGTTGTGAAATCAGGATCAGGAAGTTCCTGTTCCGGCACTACATATACATGCTTAAACCCAAGTTCTGAGAGTACACGTCTTACCGGAACATTTCCGGTTCCGTGAAATGGTGTATAGACGATCTTGATATCGTCTGCCATCTCTTTAATGACCTCTGGATGAATGATCTGTTTCTTAAGTTCCGTCATATACTTGTCGTCGATCTCTTTGCCGATAACATTGTAAAGTCCCTTATTTACGGCATCATCTTTAGACATCGTCTTGACTTCGTGATAATCCTTAACGTTTCTCACTTCAGTTATGATGTCCTTGTCCTTAGGTGCTGTTATCTGCGCACCGTCTTCCCAATAACACTTATATCCGTTATATTCCGGCGGATTATGACTTGCCGTGATAACGATTCCTGCAATGCAGTGCAGAGTCCTTAAGGCAAATGAAAGCTCAGGTGTAGGACGTAGCGAATCAAAAACATATGCTTTAATTCCGTTCGCATTAAGGCATAGTGCTGCCTCATCTGCAAATTCAGGTGACATCCTTCGTGAATCGTAAGCGATAGCTACACCTTTTCCCTCGCCGCCCTGCTTTTTTATGTAATTTGCAAGACCCTGCGTAGCCTTACGTACCGTATATATGTTCATTCTGTTTGTTCCGGCACCAATAACTCCGCGAAGACCACCTGTACCGAATTCCAGATCCTTGTAAAACCGATCCTCTACCTCTTCCTTATTATTCCTTATGGCCAAAAGCTCGTTCTTTGTGTTCTGATCAAAATAAGAATCGTTAAGCCAATACTCAAACTGTTCCTGATAAGACATGATTTTCTCCATTCCGAAGCATCCATTTTTTTGCAAGACAGCCTTATCCGGCATTGCCCTACAGAGACTTAACCCGTAATAAGCATTATCTGTCTGTCACTCTCTGGTGCTTCTTAACAAATGTTTTCATACAAAAACAAGTATAACACAAAAAGCTCACCGGATAAAATACCACGATGAGCTTATATTAAAATAAAAATATTATACAATCCATGATCAAACATATATTTAACGAATTTAAAGTAGATTGGTGATCTTGATCAATCAGGATCACCCTTTGATCTCAACGTAAAATCACTTCTATCGAGTGAAAAATTCGGGTTGTAATACGGGTCGCCCTTATCAATGACTTCTTTCCACTTGTCACGGAAATGCGCCGACTCCCTGTTATATCTCTCTGCACGCTCGCCTACAAGATCTGAGCCTCGTGATGCCGATTCATAATGATAAAGCTCAGCGAACGGAGTAAACACATTAAGAAGTCCTTTGGCGCGAAGCTTCAGGCAGAAATCAACATCATTAAGTGACACTTCAAATGATTCGTCGAGACCTCCGACATCATCCCAGTCTGAACGTTTTACCATAAGACATGCACCTGTCACTGCTGATACATCCTGCGTATAGCAGAGCCTTCCCATATAACCCAGGTTATTGCTTGCCACCTTATAATGTGTATGACCGGCAGTCCTATGTGCTCCCAGACCTATAACAATGCCTGCATGCTGTATCGTCTTGTCGGGATAATAAAGCTTTGCACCAACGGCTCCGACATCAGATCTCTGTGCATACATAAGAAGTTCCTCGATCCAATCAAGCGTTATAACTTCCGTGTCATTATTCAGAAGAACGATATACTTGCCATGAGACTGTTTTACCGCTTCATTGTTTATCCGTGAATAGTTAAATGAACCGTCGTCGTGTACTACCTTAACACGATGATCCTTGGATATCTCATTTTCATAAGCCTCTGTCTCAGGCTGGGCACTGCCGTTGTCCATAAGAATGATCTCATAATTATCATAAGTGCTTTTTTGAAAAATAGAAGAGATACAGCGCTTCGTATCAAAAACATTATCCTTAGCCGGAATTATTATAGAAACAAGCGGATCTCCATTTATCTCATATTTGATTCTGAATATTGTCTCAAATGCCCGTGTAGAAGTGATTTCAAAATTATTAAATCCGGATTTAGTCAGATGGTCTGTCACCGCACCTTTAGCTGCATCTATTGCATAACTCTTGGTATTTATATTTTTTGCTGTACTTCCATTATGTGATCTCCAGTAATATAGGATTTTAGGCACATGCACTATATGCTTCGCACGTGATGTAAGTCTCAGAATCATATCGTGATCCTGGCTTCCGTCAAACTGCGGTCTGAAAAGTTCAGTTCCATCAAGCAGTTCCCTTGCGAATACGCTAAAATGACATATGTAATTGTTTGCTCTCAGATCATCGATTGCGTAATCCGGCTTAAAGTGAAGCGTAATCATGTTGTTTATGCTGTTTCCCTTAAATGTCGTTTCATCGCTGTAGATATAATCTGCGCCATTATCACATATTTCATGCATGTATAGATAGAGTGCGCATGGATGAAGTATATCATCATGATCAAGAAGACCTATATAATCCCCATCTGCAAATTTCAGACACTGATTCGTATTTCCTGATATACCCTCGTTCTTCTCAAGTCTCCTGTAACAGACACGTGAATCTTTTTCTGCATATCCGCGGCATATCTCCTCCACATATCCATGTTCCGCATCTGAGCCGTCGCCAAGACATAACTGCCAATTTCCGTATGTCTGCGCGCACACTGAATCTATCATTTCCCGAAGGAACTTTTCCGGGGTGTTATAAAGCGGAACGATGATACTGAACTTTATATGTCTGCTGAATTCCTCACTGCTCTCTTTCGAGCGCTCTGTTGCGTCCGGGAATGAAGCAGTTCCGTGCTGAAGGCGTGCTTTACGCTCGATGGATTTCGAGTTCAGCTTTCTCATAATGCCCTTCACGCTGCCGTAATATCCAAGTCTCTGCATATTGCGGACAACAAAATGGTAGCTTCCTCTTATAGGAGCCGCCGCCTTCCAGATTGTGCTGCCCTTTATCTTATCAAGTCTGTCCGAAAGCTGCTTATCCCTTATCTCGGTATATGAAAGCTTTGAAGTAAGTTCCTCACTGCGTTTCTTTTCCCTAAGATAAGCGTCGCGATAATATTCAGTTCCTTTGATTTCTTCTTTGTTATTTTCCACGCTGTTTTCCTTCTGAACACCGTACATCAAGCTCAACCATCTGGATTCTCTACATGCGGTGACTTCAATATGCGTTCCGACCATGCAGTTATCTTTCGTCCATCTACTGTGTCTATGCACATCATGCCTATCCTGTAATCATCCGGAGGCAGATCGTCTTCTGAAACCCTCATGATAAATCCTGCTAAATCTACATTTTTCTCATTCGGAAGTATGTCAATAACGTCTCTTCTGTACCATGTATCAGGCTTTGCGCGAAACATGGTCCCCTTTGTGCCGGAAAGCAGAATCCATTTATCAAATCTGGAATTATCCTCTCCCGGAAGATACTCCCATCCATCAACGATTAAAATAACAGTTTCATTTAAACACGGCAGACCTGAATATCTGATATGATCCACAGTAAACTTCAGAATATCGGTTCGATCAGTTTTTGCAAGATTTCCTGCAGATATTTTCTCCACCGATGCATTTGGTCTTTCGCTATCATCGTATGCAGGGCTGACATCACAGATATAATCAGAGATATGTCCTGTCAGATTCACATTATAAAATGGATCACGCCCCTTGAGTTCCGGATGTCTCGCATAAAGCCTTTCCATATCATTCATGAGACGTGTAAGCTTCTGTGCGCTCTTTACATCGTCGCCTCTGCTCAGTGATTCGTGATGATAGAATGTCACATCATTACGCTGAACATTGTAAAATCCTTTTTCATATACATTCATACAGAAATCCACATCATTATAAGCAACAGGGAATTCTGTACACAGTCCGCCAACATCATCATATATACTACGTTTTATCATAAGTGCTGCGCCGGTAACGCCGATCATATCGTAATTAAGTGTATTCCGCCCATAATAATAATCGTGTGAATCAGGATAAGAAGTGAGCTTATGTGCAGGTCCCGCTGTAAGGTTGGTGACACCAACATGCTGCATGCAGCCTGTGCTCGCATAATAAAGCTTTGCACCCACAGCTCCGACATGAGGTCTCATTGCCTGCCCTGCCATAAGTCTCATCCAGTCTTTCTCAATGACCTCAACATCATCATTCATAAGAAATACGAGTTCTCCAGATGAATTTTTAACACCTTCATTACACATCTCTGAAAAATTAAATTCTTTTTTATCATAAATATACTTGAAAGCGTAATCGGACTTTAGTGCCTCGACTTTCTCTCTGTTCTCATCGTTGCTTCCATTATCTACAACTATTATCTCATAATTGCTGTAGTCAGTCTTCCTGCATACTGAATCAAGACATTCCTTAAGAACAGCCGGATGATCCTTGGACAAGATTATAATAGATACCATCGGATCTGCCGCTGTACCTGCAGTCACATTTTTTTCATCTATAGATACCGGCATATAATCAACTACACTTATCCCCGGCTCTCCATACGACCTGACATCTGCCTTGATTCCATATTCAGCAAGGATATGTTTCTTCATCGCTGCATATTTATCTTCAGCGCCATGTCTAAGATCACCTGATTTTATAAGATTATCAAGAGATAATGTCGCTTCGTCCGTCGTTCCGCTAAAATCATATTCCTTATGAAACAGCACTTTACTTATATGCGCAACTGAATTGTTGTTGGAATAATTATCCGGTGACACGATATCTCTAAGCCCCGCCTGAATGCATAGAGAATACAGGTTTTCAAGAGGATCTGTGCTTCCATACCACGTGAGCTTATTTATACATTCAGTCGTAAAAACAACAAAGCTGCCAAAATACATAAATGAAAGAAGTGTATCCGGTGACCAGTCCGGCTTGAACCACGGACACATACGCTCTCCTGTAGATTTAAGGTAGTAATCCTCGTCGCCATAAAGCATACAATACTTGCCTGATCCCATCTTCTCTCCGATAAGGTCAAACGCTCCCTCTGCAAATCTTCCATGCTTTGAAACGATTAGCAGAAATTTCTTCCCTATAAGAAGATCTGCTGTAAGCTTGGTGCTTGTTGTTCCGATATCTTCTAAATAAAGTACAGCAAAATCCTTATTTGTGCTTTCTGGAATTATCGTTGTTTCTGAATCCGATACATTATCTATGACATAAGCAGGCTTACTGCCATAATGTTCCTCGTTTTTTTCAATCCATATGATATATGGATTTTTTTGCTTATAGCAATCTTCAAAATATGCTTTCTGAAAATCATTATACTGTTCACGATCTGCATGTTTTTCATCATTTTCATTAAAACATTGATCTGCATCTGTCTTGGTATCCGTAACATCATCTTTACTGATACCCGATACCGAATTACATTTTTCTTTTTTATGTGACATCGATGCTGTGACTTTCGCAAGCTTTTCACTTCTTCTGCCGTCACTGTTCGAGATAAGAGATGCTGCTTTACGTATTGGCGCAGATAATTTCCACAACTTGTTCTGCTCAATATGGTTAAGCTTTTCATTAAGCTCTTCCTGCTTAGACTGGGCAGCTCCAAGTTTTACTGCGAGCTCATTATTCTTTTTCTGCAGTTCGTGATATCTTTCTTCGTAGATATCTTTCCAATCATATCCGCCTGTATACTCTACCATTGATTCCTCTTATCTGTTATGATTAGTGATTCTATCAAAAAAGCTGCTCTTCTCTGTCATCTTTTCTGCGACACTTTCGGTTATTCTTGAAACTTCCATAACTATGTGGAGTTCATTTTCATCTCTATCATTCCATGATGGATTATCTGAGGATAGAAGATCGATCACTATATTAGGATCATCCGTGTTAAATATCCACATACCATCACGCGAAGTTCCGTTCACCGATATCTGTGTTCTGGCATTTACATCTGTTCCATTCCATGTAAGCGATTTAAGTTGGACAATGCACCGGTATTCGCAAGGGTCAAGCCGTACAGCACTTCTTCCTCGCTTTATCCGGAAAGTCATATCAAACCCTCCGTCACCTGAAAGACTATAAAATGCAGAATCACCCTCTGTGAATCCTTTCCCTGTATCCTCAAATATCTGAACTCTTTCCCGTCCGATGCGTTCATTTTCCCGATTTATGAGCGAACATAGATAATCGAGCGAGTAGATGCGATTATCTATCATATCTCTCAGCATTGGCATGGTCTTACGTCTTCTTCCGAGAATCTTAGTCTGAAGTTTCTCTTCGTCCTCGCGTATATCCTCCATCTGTACTGACGTCAGTCCGAGTTTTGATATTATTTCATCAAGATTTAACTTCTCGTGTTTTTCTTCATGTTTTGTATAATACATAAGTGCACGAAATGCTATAAATGCCGGATCCATATCCTCATCATATACCCACTCATAATCAATAGCGGTCCACTTATCGCCGTCTACAATAATATTCTGAAAAATAAGATCTATATCGCTTACCGGTGCAGAATCAGGATTCTTATACGATATGCGTCTCATGTACTCATCAAATAGTTTCCCAAACCCCTGAATATCTCCCTGTGCTTCGCATTCTGCCATCATCTCTGAAAGCGGCACCCCTTGAATATGATCAAAAACCACCGCTCCGCTTGCATCTCCTGCCATATGGCATCCGCATATATCCAGTTTTCCGCCCTCATAACGTTCACACAATTTCTTCTTATTTGCCATTATTCTGGCGATATGAGGTACTGCCAGATCTGATGAAGGCATCTTTACCGCTGTCCTTACACCTTTATCACACCTGATATCCGTGCGTATGCAGTACTCAGGTGCCCTGTCATTTCCATATCTCACATATTCTATCGGAAGCTCAGATCCAAGGAGCATAAGATAGGAATTTGAGTATATAGGAAAAGTCTTTTCCTCTATCATTGCATCAAATACGATGCTCTCATCAAAAAGTTCCAGTCTGTCATTGTCGTAATTACATCTGTTATTATTTAATTCACCACGCTGTGGCAGCCTCTTCATAGAATAAAGATCAGTCATGAATTTATAATCCGGATAAGGATAATACATGTTTATATCACTAAATCCACTTTTAACTGCAATATGCATCAGTTCTTTTTCTGAAAATGTCTTTACGACACTGTCTTCTGAATAGCCACCAATGCCTCCAAAAAAAGTACCAAGATGATCTTCACGGCATCCTGCCCAATACTTGAGTCCAAACCTGTTCTCTATAGCAATCACGATGCGTCCGTTATCTCCAAGATGCTTTTTAAGAAGTTTCAAGAATGTCTCATATGGATCATTTCCGCCTATATATGCCTGTCCATACTCAAAAACACCAATAAGCATGATATAGTCATAATCTCCCGGAAGATCTGGTTCGATATCCATAAAATTACCTACATGAATATCAATATTATCACAGTCCATATGACGATAGGCATTGATCTTGCTGCGTTTAAGTGAAAGATCGACACAGTCCACATGTCCGGCATGTCTGGCAAGACTGCCTGTTATTGCGCCGCACCCGGCTCCTACTTCCAATACCTTCATATCTTTTGTGAGTGGTATCCAGTCTATGATATTCTCACGTAGCGGAGAAAGATGGTAAAGTATCGGCCAGCTCTTGCTCTCTTCTATTATCTTTCCGAATTCGACATCTGAATGATCACGTACTATCTCAAGCAGGCGATCCTCTATCTCTCCATCACAGTACAGATCATTACCGCTGTACTGTGAGAGATCAAGCGTTACGCTGCCGATCTTCATGTCTTTTTCATCCTGCATATCGTTCACTCCCGAAAACTTTGTTATATATCAGATATTCCTGACCATTACCTTAGATCCGATATCATAGTATCCGACTGTATTCTTATCTGATACTACTGAAATATTCAGCGCATCATAAAGTCTGTGATATACCGTGAAATCATTCTTCTCATATCCTGTGACACCGAATGAGATAAGATATTCTCCACCCTGAAGGTTCATCTTCTGCGTAAATGTTATCTCTTTCCTGTCGCCCTTTTTGACTGACTGGAGAAACGATTTTTCCAGCATTGTATTTGTCCCCGTAATCTCAGTTCCGCGTATATTCTTTATCGTAAAAGCAAAGATAGGAGATGGTATATTCTCTTTTATCTCAACAACCATATGTACTGTGAATTCTGCGCCTTTGATTATCGCTGTTGTCTTCACATTCTTTTCATCTGTGATATACGTCTGCGTAATGACTGCTTTTTTTGAGCCATATTCGATCGTATCAGGATTAAGTGCTGCATCAGCATCTTTAGCAGCCGCATCTCTTATGCTTTCATCATCGATAAGATTAATCTCTTCCCCTACTTTTGAAGGTTCCTTATACTGCCCTACAAGGACTTTCTTGTATATGTCGATCATCTCTTTAGGAGAACCTTCACCGAGTTTCGTTCCCTGATTAAGAAGTACTACTCTGTCACAATACTTTGATATGCTTCCAAGATCATGACTTACAAAGAGGATTGTCTTCCCCATTTTCTTGAATTCTTCAAACTTGTGATAACATTTTGCCTGAAAGAATACATCTCCAACAGAAAGTGCTTCATCAACGATCAGTATCTCCGGATCGATGTTGATGGCAAGAGCAAATGCCAGTCTCACGAACATACCGCTTGAATATGTCTTCACCGGCTGATATATATACTCTCCGATATCTGCGAAATCAAGTATTCCAGAGAGGCGCTCATCTATCTCTTTCTTGCTGAAACCCGTCATCGTTCCATTCAGGTAGATATTGTCGATTCCGTTATATTCCATGTTGAACCCGGCACCTAGCTCAAGCAGTGCCGATATTCTTCCCTTGACATTCACTACTCCTGATGTCGGATTAAGAACGCCTGTTATTATTTTAAGGATCGTCGATTTTCCCGATCCGTTTGTTCCGATGATTCCAACAGTCTCGCCCTTGTATATTGTCATATCGACTTGATTCAGTGCCCTATGTATCGTGTGAAGGCATTTATGGGTAAGACCAAGTGCCTCACGAAGACGATCTGAATTTCTGTTGTAAAGCTTATACTCCTTTACAAGATCCTTGACTTCGATGACCGGCTCTTTAATATCAGATGATGGTACAGTCTGATTTTCCCCGCAAGCTGCCTCTGCATTTTCATTTATCATAGACGAATCATTATTTTTTAGATCGCCTGTATCCTGATCTGCTTCCATTTACCAAGACTCCTCATTACATATGTTGTTTATCTGATGAATTACAGAACATCTGCAAAATGTACTTTTAACTTTTTGAACACCATCGCGCCCACACAGAACAGGCTGATCGTAAGTATCCAGAAATAAGTTGTTGAATAAAAATGTTCCCAGAACCACTCATGTCCGCACATTGATGATCTGAAGCCGCCAACTATATACGTAAGGGGATTCAATTTGAAGATCACCTTGTATTTGTCTCCAAATCCCTCGATATTCCACATTATAGGAGTTGCCCACATGCCAACCTGCAGTCCTATATTGATTATCTGCTGAAGATCCCTGAAAAATACGACAACTGCACAGTTAAAATAGCTTAGTGCAAGAACAAGCATGAACAGACAGAAGCTGTAATAAACGACCTGTAGCATATAGACTGACGGTTTATAGCCGTAAAGCAGTGCCATCAGCACAAGTATGCCTGTAAAGAATATATGAGTGAACAATGCACCAATGATCTTTATGATCGGAAGAACACTGATCTTAAATACAACTTTCTTGACAAGATAGTTATATTCGAGCATAGCCATCATGCCCTGCATCAAAGCATCGCTAAAATAGAACCAAGGTACAAGACCCGCAGTCAGATAAAGCACGTACGGAATATTGACACCGCTTGCTGCGAGCTGGCTCTGCATTCCAAGGATTTTGTCAAATACAACCCAGTACATAAGAACTGTGACGACAGGTTGAGCCATTGCCCAAAGGCTTCCAAGATATGATCCTGCATATCGTTTCTTGAAATCATTCTTAGCCAGCTTCCATATCAACTGACGATTTTGATACAGTTCAACAGGCAATGTCCTAAGCCTGTCGATATTGAATGAAAAGATAAGACCGGTAAATGCCAAAAGCACGCATCCACATATCTTTTTCTTAAATTCTGCATCTGGATCGGCAAGTACATTTTTATGAAAGATAATGAGCAATGCGAACGTTATCCATACTGCCCAGAATATTATAAGTGCTGCCTTCTTCTGTTTGTCCCAGCTTGCATGGGCTTTCATTTTCTTCATTTGCCGGAAAGCTCCTTTATCCCACACCATTTTGTATCACGCTCAGACAGATTAAGCTTCATACCTTCAGTTATAGGCCATTCTACTCCGATATCAGGATCGTTGTACATGATTCCGCCCTCATCTCCCGGATGATAAAGTTCAGTACATTTATAACAAAATTCCGCATAATCTGAAAGCACAAGAAAACCGTGCGCAAAATTTTTAGGAATAAAGAACTGTTTCTTATTTTCCGCAGAAAGCTTTACTCCAAACCACTTTCCATAAGAATCTGACCCTTTTCGCAGATCTACCGCAACATCAAACACCTCGCCTGATACAACACGTACAAGCTTATCCTGTGGATGTGCTATCTGGAAATGAAGACCACGAAGTACTCCCTTTGTCGATGCTGACTGATTATCCTGAACAAACACCTGATCAATACCTGCTTCAACAAAATCATTCCGATTGTATGTCTCCATGAAATAACCACGCTGATCCTGGTGAACTGTAGGTGATATCACCTTAAGTCCTTTTATTCCTCCGCAGTCATTTTCAACTTTTATCTGACTCATTTCTTCTCCATTCCTGAGATCCCGTCTAAGTTATCTCACTGTTGATTTTCTGCATTACTGTCGGCATTGTTGCCTGCGTTACTGTCGACATTATCATCTGCATTGCCTGTATCATTATCTACATTATTCTTAGTTCCTACGATATCCTTCATATATGAAGTATCAAGATCTACATTAGTTTCTATGCCATCGACCTTACCCTTTGATGAATACTGCCACATATCGTAGCTTCCGTCATAATCGGGCGCATCCCTGTACTGTGCAAGCCAAATGTGATATTTATCGAAGTTCGACATATCTACACGATTTTCGAACCAATTTGCAGATCCATATATTCCAGTCATGTTTCCCGTACTCTCGACTGTTTTCATGAATGCGAGAAGATTCTGCGTACGTTCATCCTTAGTAAGATCATCAGCACGACCGTTTCCACCGGATGAGAGCTCGCTGTCAACGTAGATTGGGAGATCAAGCTTGTACTTTTCTACCAGGCTGCACGCCATACTCGCTTCTTCTACCGCTTCAGCCTCGGTGAGTGCCTGTGTATAAAAATAAATACCTGTCTTGATTCCGTGCATCTGTGCGCCTGCGATATTATCCTCAAAACATTCATCTTTTACAAGACTTCCGCTTGAGGCGCCCCTGTATCCGCATCTTATTATCGCGAACTTTACTCCTGAGTCGGCGACTTTTTGCCAGTCGATCTTCTTATTCCAGCTTGATACATCAATACCTGCTGTCCCGTTCAGGTCGGTTATCTCTGTCTTTTCATCAGTCTTGTCATCATCACTTTCAGCGTCTCTGACTTCTGTATCATCTTTTTTCGTATCAACCTGGTCTGCGTCCAAAATAAGATATTTTATGTTGCTGAGAACCGCATATTCAAGCTGTTTCCTGACTTCGATCGATGTTGTTGAATCAGCTATAAGATATCCTTCGAGAGGAAGCAGACTTACATCATAATTCTCAGCACGCAGATGATCTATATATATGATTCCATCTTTGTCATCATCTATGCATGTTTCCTGTGTTCCATCCTGACCTTTTACCTCTACCTCAAACTCAGCACCTGTAACAAGTCTTCCAATCTCATCTATGATCATGACACGAAGATCCTGATTGACTGAATTTATAACGAGTGAAACCTTTTTCCCATACTGCATCGTTACATCACCTGCAGATGAAGAATCAAAAAAAGAATCATCATTCATAAATGCATTCAGATCACTGCCAACCTGACCAGTATCCGAAGTACTATCAGATGACGATGACTGTTCATCTGTGCCGCTTTTTTTCCCGTCAAGACGATCGCCGTTAGCAGCAAACACAACAGCCAAAACGGCAAGTATCATGATGATTCCAAAAATAAAAGCTTTTTTTACGCTGCCTGATTCCATTTATCACAGTCCATTCGCAATGTCTACAAGATATTTGCCGTAATTTGTCTTTAGGAGCGGCTGTGCCAGCTTCATGAGCTGTTCCTGATCGATATAGCCCATCTTATAAGCGATTTCTTCAATACATGATATATAAAGTCCCTGCCGCTTTTGAAATGCAGCAACAAAATCAGATGCATCAAGAAGTGAGTCGTGATTGCCTGTATCAAGCCATGCAAAACCCCGTCCAAGCTTTTCAACCATCAGAGTGCCTCTGCGCAGGTACTCATTATTGATGCTCGTTATCTCAATCTCACCGCGTGCACTTGGTTTAACATTCGCAGCGATATCTACAACATCGTTATCATAGAAATACAGTCCCGGAACTGCGTAATTGCTCTTTGGTTCCTCAGGCTTTTCCTCGATAGATAAAGCTTTTCCGGTCTCATCGAAATCTACGACACCATATTCACGTGGATCTCTGACATAATATCCGAAGATCGTAGCACCTTTTTCTCTCTCTGCAGCCCTGCGAAGAACTTTAGAAAAACTCTGTCCATAAAAAATATTATCGCCTAGTACTAACGCTGCACTATCATTTCCGATAAAAGCCTTGCCAATGATAAATGCCTCAGCAAGTCCTCTCGGCTGCGGCTGTACTGCAAAGCTTATATTAAGTCCGAACTGTGAGCCATCTCCGAAAAGTTCCTCAAAAACTTTTATGTCACGCGGTGTTGAGATGATAAGTACATCTCTTATCCCTGCCAGCATAAGTGTCGAAAGCGGATAATAGATCATCGGCTTGTCATACACTGGAAGTATCTGTTTTGAAACTGCCTTAGTAAGCGGATAGAGACGAGTACCGGAACCACCGGCAAGTATAATTCCCTTCATATCGTTTTCAGCCTCCTATACGATTTATTAAAATCTCTTCGACCTTATTACATAATATCAAGCCGCAACTTAATGCAAAGTTTTAATCAATGTGCATGCCAGTCTTACTGTCATCCGGTGTTTTCAACATATTAAGTCTAAACTCAAAATCGCGTCTGTTCTTGATTGCAAGATTTGAAAGTATAAGTCCTGCAAATAGAGACAGAAGCGAAGCCAAATATACAAAGCAGCAGACAATAAGTGTCGGGAATCTGAGTACAAGCCCAGTCCTGAAATAATCAGAAATGACAGGAATACAAAATATCGTTGAAACTATAGCCATTATAAGTGCAACCCAGCTAAAAAACTGCATTGGCTTGTAATTCTTATAGAGTCTTATCATAGTGCCGATAACACGCATTCCATCCGAATATGTGTTAAGTTTAGATACGCTGCCGTCCGGTCTATCACGATATTCTATTATCTCGTTTTCGATCTGCATATTGTTGTAGACCGCATGTATAGTCATCTCAGTCTCGATCTCGAACCCTGTAGAGAGTACCGGGAACGTCTTCACGAACGCGTAGCTGAATGCACGAAATCCTGTCATTATATCCTTTACGTGACAGTCGAACATCTTATTTATGCAGCCGCGTACCATACTGTTTCCGAAATTATGGAACGGTCTTTTATTTTCCGTAAAATAAGTGGATGAAAGACGATCACCGACTACCATGTCCGCATTATGATGAAGCACCTTCTCAGTCATAGCAGGTGCACTCTCCATCGGATATGTATCGTCTCCATCGACCATTACGTAACACTCCGCATCCACCTCACGGAACATGCGGCGTATGACGTTTCCCTTCCCCTGCATATATTCATTACGCACAATAACGCCGGCTGCACGGGCTATCTCCTCCGTGCGGTCGGTCGAATTGTTGTTGTAGACATATATCACTGCTTCTGGCAGCGAGCTTTTAGTATCCGCGATCACTTTCGCAATCGTCTTCTCCTCGTTGTAACACGGGATCAAAACTGCTATCTTATCCATTATTCTCCAGACTATCAATATGTCGTCTATTCTCTGCAAATAGTATATCTCATACATGACATATCGACATTTTTATCTGTTCTTATACATATCCTCATAATACTTCTGATATCCGCCATTCGTAACATGCTCCATCCATTCGGCGTTGTCAAAATACCAGCGTACCGTCTTTCTGATGCCATCCTTGAAACATGTCTCCGGCTCCCAGCCTATCTCTTTCTTTATCTTATCCGGTGCTATCGCATAACGGCGATCATGTCCTTTTCTATCAGAAACATATGTTATTAAATCGTAATTTACTGCATTTTTACGCGGGTCTGAATCTGGAAGCATCTCCTGAATACAGTCGATTATCGTCTTCACGATCTCGATATTCTGCTTCTCATTGTGTCCGCCGACGTTATATGTCTCGAAAAGTCTTCCCTTCTCCTGAACCATATCGATAGCTTTCGCATGATCCTCAACATATAGCCAGTCTCTGACATTCTTGCCATCGCCATATACCGGAAGTTTCTTGCCATGAAGCGCGTTATTGAAGATAAGAGGTATCAGTTTCTCCGGGAATTGGTAAGGGCCATAGTTATTCGAACAATTAGTTATATTCGCCGGGAAATGATATGTATCCATATATGCCTTTACAAGCATATCAGAACCCGCTTTGCTCGCTGAATAAGGGCTGTGCGGCGCATAAGGCGTGGTCTCATAGAAATATCCGCCTTCGTCCGAAAGCGAGCCATATACTTCATCCGTTGATACATGAAGGAACTTGTGATCCGGCTTGAATGAGCCATCCGGAAGTACCCATGCGGCTTTTGCACAGTTGAGCATGACCGCTGTTCCCAGAACATTCGTCTTTACGAATATCTCAGGGTTCTTTATACTGCGATCTACGTGACTCTCTGCCGCAAAATGAACAACACGATCAATATCGTTGTCCGTAAAGATCTTTGTTATCGCATCCTGATCTGTAACGTCTGCTTTGATAAATGTATAATTTGATCTGTTCTCGATATCCTTGAGATTCTCGAGATTTCCAGCATATGTAAGTGCATCGACATTGATGATCCTGATATCGTCACCATATTTCTTAAACATGTAATGAATGTAATTGGAACCAATAAATCCGGCACCGCCTGTCACAAGATAAGTTCTCATATATTATCTGCCTCCCAAAATAGATATACCGCTGCAAATCATCTTTTTCATATGATACTACAGCATACACATAGATATTTATATTTTGCTACAAATGCCCTAAAAAAGCAACGTCCTAAGGTTCATAAGATCATCAGTCGAATCTAAGGTTCATATCCACATTTCCATTTATACCGGCTACCCTGCCCTTAGACGAATACTGCCACATATCGTATCTCGTAGCTGTATATGTAGGTTGAGCCGCATACTGAGCAAGCCAGATCTTATATGCCGTAAGCGATCCTGTGTTCACTCTGGATGTCAGCCATGATTTATTTGAATAAACGCCTGCAGCATATCCTGAATTCCTTACTGTAGCGCAAAAAGCCTTGCACACCGCTGTCCTTGTACCTGTATCTATCGCATCTCCACGCCCGCCGCTTCCCTCGACGTCTATGTATATCGGAAGGCTCACTCCGCAGCCAGATGCCATATTTACAGCCATTGAAGCCTCTTCAACCGCTTCAACATCACTTACCGCCTGTGAAAAGAAATAGAGACCAACGCTAAGACCTGCTGCCCTTGCTCCTTTTACATTTGCCGAAAATCTCGGATCCTGTATGAGAGATCCGCCTGATTTTCCTCTGTATCCGCAGCGGATTATCACATATGATACTCCTGAGTTTCTCACAGCATTCCAGTCGATAGCACCATTCCATTTTGAAACATCAATTCCCAGTTTTCCGCTTCCGGCCTGCAGGTGTCCGTCAGAACCAAATGTATATTTAACACCTTGGATGACCTGCTCGCCTGTCACGAAGTTGTGATCTTTTGTAAAGAAATAAGTTGCACCGTCTATCGTCTGCCATCCGGTGTATATCCAGTTTGAATTGCCGCTCTTTCTGTAGAATTTATCATATTTCGCATAATCTGCATATGTTGCTTCAACATACTTGCCGTCCACGATAATATATAGCTGATTTCCACTCTTATCCTTGAGCTTTGTTGTCGGATCAACTGCCGTAACGGTTACGTTAAATTTTACGGAAACTGCCGAGTTCTCTTTAAGCGTAGCTGTTACCACTGCTGTGCCTGCTCCTATGGCTGTAACTGTGATATTAGCACCGCTTGTTGTCGCCGTTGCTGAGATTGAAGCGATCTTTGAGTCAGATACAGTCCAATTGACGGTTGTATCGGTTGCCCCTTCAACCGTCGGTGTGATAACAACGGTCTTTCCTTTTATCAGATTAGCGCTGCTTGGCGACAGTGACAATTTCTGACCTGTCTTGGTTGTCGATGTCGTTGTAGTTGTATCCGTTGTTGCGCTCGATGATGTTCCGGTTGATGTTCCAATTGACGTCCCTGCTGACGTTCCTGCTGACGTCCCTGCTGACGTTCCATCCGACGACGTTGCCGCTGGATTTGATGATGTGCCGGCTTGTTCAGACGGTGTCACCGCTGACGACTGATCAGCTGCCGATGACGTATTTGTACTGCTGCTTTCCTGAACAGCTCTGTAGAAGACTACCTGTGAAACATTACCCGGATCAGATACATCTGACTTATTCACCTCGACATATCCATCTGCCGAACTGCCATCTGCACCGACCTTTGATGATTCCACCCACTCTACTGTATCAGTAAGCTGTGACTCGACAGGTGTATCACCCGTCGTCTTTGTATCCTCTTTTGCAGCATTTACCTGATTTTCAGTCTTTACTTCATCCTTGACATCAACTTTTTTATACTCTATCTGATCAGATACCGTACATTCGGTTGTATCTTGAGAAAATGTATATTTATCCTTAACATCATCCGGCAGTTCTTCGAGTACTATCTTGTATGTGCCGGCTTTAACATCTTTCTTATATATGATCCCATCCTTATCGTCATCGACAAGTTCGATATCTTCGGGTCCGGATGCCTTCGCCTTGAACTGAACATCTGATACAAGGTTACCGCTCTCTCTGTTTATGAACTTAAGTTTCAGATCACTCTTTATAGATGTCGCTTTCATCCTTACCGCGATCGCTGCTGCAGATGACTCTTCTGTTGATTCCTCTGTTGATTCTTCTGAAGCATCCGTCATCTCGGATAGTCTCGCGCTCTCCGCATCTGATACTGCGATCAGGCCGCTCTGGCCTACAACAGTGACTCCTTCAAGATTCTCTCCGACACTTTGGAATTCACTGACCTGCTTTTCTACCATCTTTGCATTTGTAAAGATAGATATAGTAAGTATCGCAACTACAAGTACAAACGCACCAGTCACCATGACGATACGATCCATACCCGACATATGTTTTATCTTATATAACAGTTCAGCAAAGAATGCTGCCACTGGGAGTTTTCCTGTGTGTCCGCCATGGCTGCTCTTTTCCCTGCCATGCTGATAGCTTCTTGGTTCATCGCCCCAGTATGTATCTTCGTAATCATCCTCGTAATCTTCTTCATAATAATCGCGATCATCACGCAGATTTTCATCTGCATCTGATCCGACTGTTTTCGTATCATTATATTTATCATCATATCTTACATCATCTATGCTGTTGTCGATCTCATCATCCCAGTCTCTGTCACTTTTAAATGCTGAGATTCGTTCTCTCTCACTCTTTCTATTTTCTTTATGAGCGCTCTCTTTTGCTTCTTTCCGTTCATTGTTTCCGCTATGTCTGCGTGTATTGACTCTACTGTTGTCTCTTGCAGCCTCAAAATCATCGTCTTCATCCGTCCAGGCATTATTCATATTGCATGTATCGTCAAAGCTCTCATCATATGTGCGATCATCATCTTCATCTGATTCATACGTATCCATCTCACGTGTGTCATCAAAGCTGTCGTCTGCGCATTCCTCAGCGCCATCACGTGTCATATCACGAGTTTCGGCAAAATGATCATCATCTATATTATGGTAATCATCATCACGGTCATCGTCTGTATACTTTTCATCATCATAACGGTCATCATCCGTATACTTTTCATCATAACGATCATCATCTGTATATTGTTCATCATCATAACGGTCGTCCTGCCGATATCTCTTATTCTCTTTTTTTCTCAGATCGTCACTATATCTTCTGCCAAATCTGAACATCATTTTTCCTCTCAATTATGTAACCCATCTGTCCAACAATCACTCATTATAACACCTGCTTATTTGACTCGCAACCAACGCAAAATAATGCATCGTTATCTCTGCATCATCAGATATTGTAGATGATAATGCCTGCGATAATGACTATCATTCCGATAAGCTTACGTTTTGTGATCTTCTCGCCAAAGAAAAGCAGTCCGAATATCAGTACGAGCACATATCCGAGCGATTCAATGATCGGAATGCTCATGAATGGAAGCTGCTTGAAAACATATATTGTGATCATCATTGAACCGAGCAGCATCATATAACCTATGATCACATACGGATTCAGATATTCTCTGATAAATGAAGGGTACTTCTTCATCGAACTCTTCTTAAGGAGCACCTGTGAAAGTGAGGCGATCGTAACCGAAATAACTGCGATGATATATGGGCTCATTGGTCTGCCTCCTTCTCGCCGTTGATGATTATGATCCCGACGATAACGAGTGCGACTCCAAGTACATTTTGAAGTGTCAGACTCTCATGGAAAATAAAAATGCTCCATATCATAGCCCAAAGTAACGTCATCGCCTTGTTAACATACGCGATTGACAGTTCAAAGTGTTTTATCGCCTGCTGCCACAAGATCGCATACGCTCCAAGTGCTGCAAATTCGAGCATAAACAGCATTATGTACCTTGCCGACATAAATTCCTGCCTGGATACAAATTTTGCAATTACATCCGCAACGCTGTATATCATAACGACAAGCTGCAGAAGGATTATATTTCCTACACCAGCCTTTTTCTTCACTGTCCGGCCTCCAGCGCTTCCGCGAACCGCTTCGCAAGAAGTTTATATGCGTCTTCATTTAATTTTCCGTCATCTGCGATATAAGAAGCATAGTTATCCGGAGTTATTGATCCGTAATAATTATCAACTATCGAAACGGACATATCATTTGTAACACCAGCTTCAAGTTCAATGTAATGTGCAAGATTACCATTACCCATATCAGTTATCGCCGGGTCAAACACCTGCCCACCTGCTCCAGCCTGCTGCATATAGAATGGAGACATCACGATTATGCGGATATAAGGAAATTTTGTCTGAAATTCCGTGATTGCAGTGCGAAGCGCGCCGGCTGTCGAGCATCTCTCCATAGGATCTCCCGGGTTCGTACCGACACGAATCTGAAAATAATCAGCTGCATCATAGAATATGCATATCACATCTACGCTGTTCATATCTGCAGTCTTAAGTACATTTATCGAATTCGCGGTCGTCTGATCATCCGGTCTCGTGTCCTGCGCTGTCTTTGCAAGCTGATCAAAATTACCGCTGCAGATTGAATCTGCTACAAACGGCAGTGAATATATATCCTGCGGATATGCTGCCTCATCATAATTTCCATTTTTCTGAGCTATAGTCGAATCCGGAAATGCTGCATTAAGCAGTGCAAGTTTTTCTTCTGAAGAAGATGCTGCTGAAGATATCTGCTCACATAATCCATTTTCCGCGTTGTCTGAGAACGGCGCATTACCCAGACATAATATCGTCGTTGTATCATCATACTGATGATCTCCCTTAAGTGTATCCGAAAGCGGCAGAAAGTTGTCAAGGGTCTCCGTATCATATTGTGCCGCTTCTGATGAATCTACAACGTATTTCTCGCCATGATCCCATACAGCGATCTTGATAACTGCGAATGCCAGAAGTGCGATTATAACGATAAATAACAGGACGCGCAGCCCGAACTTCTTTTTCTTTCCGCCATCTGTGCCATCATCGTTATCATCTTCTTCATAACTCTCATCATAGCTGTCATCGTCATGCTTCTTACCGCGATATGCACGTCTCTCTTCATTCTCAGCGTGCTCATCACCAGTATTATCATCGCTTCCCCAGCCTTCATCTGCCGGAAGATCGTCGTATCTGTCGTCTTTCAGTTCGCCGCGTTCTTCGTCGCGATAATCATGTCTGTCATCAAGTCCGTCTTTTTTTTTCATATCTATCACCTGCATTTCTACTCATTAGAGATCATGTCTGTTTATTATCCTGCATCATAACATAAATGCTGCTTTTGATACCCACATCATTATCTTAGATATTTTACCATATCATGACAGCCGCTTTCCACCGCTTAATAAAAGTTTAAGAAAGCTGATTGATACTATCACTTAACCCGCTATCATTTTCCATATCTTTTGAACAAAGAATCGTAATCATAATCCTCTATTATCTTCTTCAGGTGCTCCGTGTGTTCATGTGTCTCATCATAACTCTTCACCCTGTCTGTACCGTCTGCAAAGCATTTTGTCATATATCTGCTCCACTCAGGTT
>JAGPKJ010000052.1:0-8050 GCA_018053995.1 Lachnospiraceae bacterium
CAACTACGTTGAATGTTCCACGAAGTTTATTTACGATAAGCGTTGTAAGAGCTTCGCCCTCAACATCTTCAGCAACGATCAAAAGCTTTGCGCCATTCTGAACGACCTGCTCAAGCAGAGGAAGAACTTCCTGAATATTGCTGATCTTCTTATCTGTGATAAGAATGTAAGGATCATCAAGCATAGCTTCCATCTTATCCATATCAGTGCACATATAAGCTGAAACATAACCTTTGTCGAACTGCATACCCTGTACAAGGTCAAGCTCAGTCTTCATTGTCTTTGACTCTTCGATAGTGATAACACCATCTTTGCCGACCTTCTCGATAGCATCAGCTACCATGTTGCCGACTTCATCATCACCGGCTGAGATAGCTGCAACTCTTGCCATATGCTGCTTACCTGAAACAGGTGCGCTCATCTTGCCGATAGCATCTACAGCGGCGTCAGTAGCCTTATGCATTCCCTTACGAAGGATGATCGGGTTAGCGCCCGCGGCGATGTTCTTCATTCCTTCATTGATCATAGCCTGTGCAAGAACAGTTGCTGTTGTAGTACCATCACCTGCAACATCATTAGTCTTTGTAGCAGCTTCCTTAACGATCTGTGCGCCCATGTTCTCAAATGCATCTTCAAGCTCGATCTCCTTAGCGATCGTAACACCATCATTTGTGATGAGCGGTGCGCCATAAGACTTGTCAAGAACTACGTTTCTGCCTTTCGGTCCGAGTGTCACACCAACAGTATCAGCCAGCTTGTTAACTCCGGCTTCGAGAGAAGCGCGTGCTTCTGCGCCATATTTGATTTCCTTTGCCATGATAAAATTGCCTCCTTGAGATTTTGATTTTTTCTGTCAAATAAAATATTAAAAAAACTATTGTATTATGATGACATGAACTTCCAAGCATGCATATCTTACACACTACTGTCACAATATCATCATATTACTTGATTACTGCAAGAATATCGCTCTGCTTAACGATGACAAGCTTCTCATCTTCGTCAAGCTTGACTTCTGTTCCTGAATACTTAGAATAGATGACCTTATCACCCTTCTTGACTTCCATCTTAACTTCTTTTCCATCGACCATTCCGCCTGGGCCTACAGCGATGACTTCTGCCTGCTGCGGCTTCTCTTTATCCTGTCCTGGAAGGACGATGCCTGATTTTGTTGTCTCTTCAGCCTTAAGCTGCTGTAAAACTACTCTGTCTCCTAACGGTACTAACTTCATGATAAATGCCTCCTTGTAAATTAAATATGTTTTCCGATGCTTTATCCCCTGTGGGAATACGCATCTTTTTCTGCTTTCTGTTAGCACTCTTTTATATTGAGTGCTAATCACTAAAGCATATAATATTATCATCATTGCCTCTTTGCAAGCGTATACAGAATGGTATATCTCTGTTTTTCTCCATTTATCTCTACAAATCTCAATTTTTCTCGTGTATAATCGTTTTCAGATGTATCGCAGATTTTATAATTTGTTTATTATTTGATGCAAGTGTCAAAATTCGTTCTACATTCATGACTGCAATGAACAAGCCGGCTTGCAGCCGTATCGCAGAACAACTTTATGACACGCCTAAAAAATAATGACGCAGCAATTTCTTCCATATATCTGCACCGTTTTTTGCAAAATAAAAGAAGCCACGATCCACCGAACTGATCATAAACTTCCACATCTATATCATAATGTTCTATGATTAATCATACTACATCGTAGCTTCATAATACTTCTTAACTTCATAATACATCGTAGCTTCATATACTACGATAATATATGTTTTAGCCCGGATATCTTCTTAGCAGCAGCCATCAAATCATCCGAATTATCCTTAAGATAGGACTCAAGACCCGTGACCTCATCAGCACTGAAACCGCTATTCTTCATGATCCTGCCTTCCGGGAGTGTGCCTTCCGCAACATCATTATCCCGCTCAAAGCGGACTGATACTGTTTTCTTTCCGTCGATATCAAGCAGCGTCGAATATGTAAGCTTCATCTCATTTTCACTCATACACATACCATCCGGTTTTCTCACTATCAATATATATAAATCCAAAAACTCAGGTCATATTATCTTAAGCCTGTAACAACAGACTTCAGACACTCTGTCACATCTATATTCCAAGCACATAACAGCGAGCGTTATTTTAGCAATCAGATACACTTCAGGCGCTCTGTCACATCTATATCCCAAGCACCGCGCAGAGCCTTTCAATACAATCCTTCACACCATCATAATCAAAAAAATCAATGTCATTCCGGCTCTCTTCTATTATATCGGTAGCTTCCTGCGAAAATGAAATACCGCTGAGTCTGTTTATTTTCTTTAGTACCAGATCAGAGTCAAATGCATGAAGTGCACTTTTGATATCGTTAACAAGCGAAATGACCTCTGCCTCATTATATCCATTCAGGTTTTCTGCATCTTTGCAAGCATACCTGGCACATGCATCACCTGCATTTTCATTTGCATACCCAGTACATGCATCACCTGCATCTTCATTCGCGTCCACATTCTCACATGAACCTGCATAACCACTACTGGCATCAATACTACCGGCATCAGTACTACCGGCGTCAATACTGCCTGCATCTGCACTGTCATGACCAAGCAGCTTTTCAAGATATGTACCAAGTCCATCGAGTTCATCAAGCAGCGGATTCGTAAGTGCGTCAATCTTCGAATGGTCATCGGCTTTACCGGCAAGCTCGCACTCATATGCCATATCGCCAAGTCTGACCGCTCCGATCGAACGAGAAGACCTTTTCAGCGCATGAACCGCAATCGTATAATCCGCGATATCTCCGGACTGATCCGCCAGTATACGAGATTTAAGTGCCGGTATCCCTTTAAGATACGTTTCGATCACCGCATGATAAAGCTCGCTGCTGCCACCGCAAAGTCTTAAGCCTTCATCTTCGTTGATATAATCCGCATCACTCATCATCGTCACCATCATTCTTTTGAAGCTGCATCTTCTCATTTACCCTGGCAATGATCCTCTCACGCATCGCTTCACGCATAAGCTCATCAGCATCAGTATCAAATTCGCTATCGTGTTTCAACGAAGGATCGAAGAATTCCGCAAGTTTCGATGTAAGACCTTTCTTGGTCACCGGTTTCACCATGTATCCCGCCGGATTATATGAAAGACATTCAAGAACAATCTCCTTATCCGTTGCACCTGTAAGAAAGAAAACCGGAATATCCTTGCTCTTCTCTTTGCTGCGGATTATCTTAAGAACCGTCGGTCCGTTATATAACGGCATCTCATAATCAAGCAGTATAAGATCCGGAGAATAGTCAATAAGATATTCAATAGCTGTCTTTCCTGATGGTATAAGAGTCACTTCATATATATCTTCAAGAAACCCTTTTATCATTCGAAGCTGAACCGGATCATCATCAATCACAAGAATATGCTTTTTAGCGGTTGCCTTTTTCATCTGATCATCTCCACTGCTCATTTGTTTCGGAAAATAAAATCTGTCTTAATGTTTCCTTTATTATATGAATTGTTTCCGTCTAAGTAAAGGGTATTTCAAAAATTTACCGGTACAAAAAGGATTTTTCCCTTCTGTACCGGTAAATATATAAGGAATATACAAACTTATTTTTATGTTTCTTATGTCTTCTTATATCTTCTTATTCTTCTTACTTTATCTCATCATTTTTATCTTTTCTTCGCTTCATTTCTACAAGTGCAGCCATACCTACGGCTGAGATCACAAGCACTGCGATCGGCCACATTGGTGTATCATCGCCCGTTCCTGAACCTGTACGGCGGTTTCCGAGAACATCATATCCTCTCTTGGCACCGCGCACTTCCTTTCCGTTTGCATCAACGATCTTACCGTTGAATGTATCCGGGTTCACCGGATTGTGATTAATATCGAAGTACTGCGGCGTATCAGGCTTTGACGTTGTAGATGTCGTAGTCAATGATGTTGAAGTAGTCTTCTTAGTCGTCGAAGATGAAGACGATGATGATGATGATTCCGATGAAGAACTGCCGCCACCGCCTGGATTATTGGTGGTAGTTGTCGTCTGCACAGGTTTACTATTCGGTGCATCGAAATTAAGTGCATTTGCAATTCCAACTGCCGGTGCATCAAATGTTTTAGTATAGCTGCATACATATCCGTTTGGTGCCTTTGTTTCCTTTATTGTATATGTTGCCCCCGGTGTCAGATCTTTGAAATACAATCTACCATCGCCAAAATCTCCTGAAGTTGCAGTAGATATTTTATTTCCATCCTTATACAGAGCAAATTCTGCTCCATTAAGCTTCGTACCATTAGCTGCATCTTTCTTTATCAAAAATACAACACTTGTATTTCCAAATGTTCCACCGGACAGATTTATCTGATTCTGATTAACCATGTGCGAAGCACTATTTGAGCCATGCAGACTAGACCCGCTTATACTGTTAGTAAATGGAGCTTTGCTCGTATCTGTGATCCAGACTTTATAAGTAAGTACATATGCCTGTGTATTATTAACACGAATCGGAAGCGTTACCTTCATGGTCGATGTTCCGTTTTGATTTGAAACGTATTCAGACGTATAACCGCTTTCCTTCACACCTGTATCTGCAATATTACCAGCATTATCAACACTTGCTTTATTCAAGCTTACGCTTGACTCATCAAGTTTCATTCCTGCAGGAATAGTGTCAGTAAGTACCGCACCCGCCGGTATTGTAGCAAGATTCTTGTTTATATTCACCTTATATGTAACAACATTTGTAGTCTTATCGACACTTCCGGTCTTGCTAAGAGCCTCATTTGATATATCCGTTCCAATAGTGGACTCAAGATTCTGATTAAATCCATTCGTAAGTTTTGCCGTATTGTCAACATGTATCGTTTGACTATTACCGAAATAAGTGTCCGGATCCTTTACTTTTGCTGTAATATATACTGTCTTTACTGCACTATTCTTTCATTTTTCCTCGTCAGTGATATCAAGCAAGTATACAGTCAACAGTCTTGTATTTTCGTCAAACGTGTAACTGGCAGCTGTGTTGTTCTTTGCTCCATTTACTATAGAACTCGTACCGGCCTCATCAGTAGTGATCGGATTTGAATCTACAAGTGTAAAACCTGTAGGAAGAGTATCTGTAATGACAATACCCGTCATTTTTTCTTTATTACTGTTAACTGTAAGCTTCCATTTTATCGTATGATTAGAATAGTCATATTTTAAAAATTCTTTTTTCAGTGCATTCGGTGTAAATGAAGTATCTTCATAGTCTGAATCAAGCTTTGTATTATCCCACAATTCAGCCCAATTTCTAAAACTGTGCTGTGAATTGTCAGACAAATAAGACATTTTCGTATCTGCGAGTTTTGTTATTACGGTAAAGCTTATCTTGTTACCATTAATTTTGTCTTTTGACCTAAACGCAAATTCAACATCTTTACCAGCTTGTGTTTGGGCAAGTGGAATTGAACTAAAATATTCAGTCGCCGTTTTGTCTTCATCATTAACTTTAAAATCTTCTATTCCCGTATAAACAAGATCATCTGGAATATTATCCTTAATCACTTCCGCATTATCAGTAAACCCGTTATATTTGCACTCATTTACAGTGATCTTCCACTTGATCTCATAAGTCTGATAATCAAAGGCAGCTACAAGATCTTTTCTTATTATCGAGTGTTTGATCCCGGATACAGTCTTGTCAATGCCCGGAGTTCCAAGACCCGTTTCAATACCAGTACCATTTCCGCTATAAGCCCAGTCAAAAGAAAGCCATGCTTTATTAGTTTCACTATCAATATTCGATGTTTCAAAGTTCTTGATCTTGGTCGTATACTTTATGACATACGGAGCATTTGTGCTATTTAGATCACCTATATTATATGTCCAGTTATATGCCTGACTATTTCGTGAATCGGTTCCACCAGTAGTTAATACATTTCCGCTTACATCTCCCGCATCTACTCCTTTTACTTTTGCGCTGACAGAATTCGAAACAAGTTCAAGCTTTGTATCATCGAACTGATCATAAACCTTTACATTCTTGAAATTCCATCCACCTTCATCAATAACCGTGATAGTCCATGTTATAGTTCCATCATCATTATATTTTCCATCTTTAGTCATAGTATATGTCTTTACACTATGATTTACTTCAACACTAGTACAGCTTGCGACAACATTTGTTCCATCCTGCAATTTTGCACTATTTGTGAATTTTATATTACCATCAGTTTGAGGCAATTCCTTGTTATTAATGATTGACTTAACCGCATCTGCATCGGGTGTTGTTGTATATTTGAATGTTCTTGTAGAAGATTCACCCAAATTATACTTATATGAATATTTTATTGTGCGATTTTCATTTGACAAAGAAAAGATATTATCATTCTGCTTCTCCACATCATTGTCTTTAAATACATCAGTACCTGTAAATGACTGGTTATCGCTCAATGTATCGATAAAGTCAAGCGTTCCTTGTGTTCCATCACTACCATATTTCTTGACATTAACAGGATTTGTAACTGTAACTGTCCAATTTATCTTATTATTCTCACTATCATATAATCCAGTCTTCACCATTGTCGGAGCGACTTTTTTATTATCTTCTATTGTAACAGTATATGAAGAATTATTAGCGTCCCATGCAATTGACGATGTCTCACTGTTTAGTATCACAGTCTCATCTAGCTTAATGTTCATCCCTGCATATGCATTCTCTAAATATGCAGCAGATATACCACTATCTATCGTAAGTTCCAGTTTTGTACTCCCATCCTGATTCAGTGTAGGATGAATTTTCCAAACTTTAAATTATTATCTGTATAAACATCAAAATCATTCAGTCCATTTGCAAGTTTTATCTGCGCTGGAAGATTTGGAAGTATATATGTACTTCCGGGAGTCACGTAATAATTATCTGTACCTGACGGTCCCAGGTCAGCGTTAGCCTTTCCAAAATAGATAGGACTCTTTATATTATATTTTACAAGATAAGCTGTATTAAATTTCATACTGCCATTGTGATCAAGTGCTACTGGCGGATTAGCTGTTGTATTAAGTGTTACGCTTGTTATCAGATTCGATACCGGTTGCGAGCCCGTCGGACTACCATTAATATCTGCGATAGCATATGCCGTAAAGTGATCTGTATCGAACGATACTTCCTTTTTCTGATGATCTACGTCCGCACTCATCGTCTTAGCGACTGTATCAAGCTCATCTGTCATACGGAAGACTTTGGTCTCGACATTCTTCTTATCGGCTGTCTTGATATTCGTAAATGTGACACTTACATTTTTGCCTGATGCAGGCTCTATCTCTTTGCCGTCTTTATCAAGCAGTGTGATGTCAAATACAGCGACAGCAGATACCTTCTCCGCAACTGTATCCTCTTTCTCCGCTACTGCTTCTTCTACCTTGTCATCCTGCGTAGCTATCTCTTTAACTGAAAGCTGTGTTCCTTTTGGAAGCACGCCTTTTTCAGCAGATACGTGGATCGTGATGTTGCCGACAGTCTTCTCTGCTGCAAATGCAGGATAATCAGCATCCTCAGCTTTATAGACATATTCGACTGCTGTGTCTTCTACTAACGTGATGCTGTTATTTTCGTCGACAACAGCAGCATATGTCTTGTTTCCGCCATCTGCTGTAACATTGATCTTCGTGATCACAGTATCATTATCATTATATTTTATCTGTGCTTTTTCATATGTATAACCATCGATCTTCGGAACATTGTCTGAATTAAATTCGATCGAGTCCTGAATCTGTATAGGATTCTGACCATCTATATCTTTTCCGTCTGTGTCAACGCATTTTGCTTCGACCTTGATCTCATTTTCAGATTTGGCTTTTGCCGTCTCAGTTGTTGTCTCGGTTGTTGTCTCGGTCGCAGTTTCTGTCGTAGTAACAGTCTCTGCCGCTTTAGTCTGTGTTGTTGTAACAGTTCCTGTTTCCTTTGCTGCCTCAGTTGTGACAGCAGACGTTGTTGTTGTCGCCGGTAAATTTGCCGCTACTGATTCTGTTGAACCATTGCCGCCATTACCCTGATCGCC
>JAGPKJ010000052.1:8150-13697 GCA_018053995.1 Lachnospiraceae bacterium
CCGCCATTACCCTGATCGCCATTGTTACCCTGATTGTCGTTGCCTTCCGGTGCAGACGTCCCCTCTGTAACCTTACCGGTTTCCTCTGCATTTGCCGGAATCAGTTCAAGACTGAATCCCGCGATCATCGCCGCACATAACGTTACTGCAAGTGTTCTTCTGAATAAAGGGAGCGTCCATGCTCTCCTCTTTCTCTTACGCTCGATACCTCCGAGTCTTTTTCTTTCTGCTTCATTTTCTGAAATCCTTTTCAATGATCTATCCTCCCATAAGACATTTTTTTCGTCACATCATATTTTTCTTCTTACTTTTCTTTATATTATTCTTTAAAAAGATTGTTATAATTTTATCACTTGTTAATATAATATCGACTAAAAACAAAGTAAAATAAACATATATATTGTATTTCATTCAGTACAACTGCATCATTAATTATTACTTATTTTCCAATGCTTCTGCGTTCTTTTTCAAAAGTGTCCTTGTCACATGCAAATCCGCGCATGCCTTTATCCATCTCAGTGACAACGTCTGCATCGATCTTTCCGTCCTCTGCCATCCCCTTCATCAGCGCGATTATCTCGCCATGTTCCATAGCTTTTTTGTAAGGACGTTCCTCGCCCAGAGCCTGATATATATCGATACATGACATAAGGCGGCAGTTTGTATCAAGTTTCTCAGCTCCAAGGCCAAAAGGATATCCGCTTCCATCAAGCCTTTCATGATGAAATGATGCCCATCTTGTCATGTCTTCAAAACCATCTATCTGGGAAAGTATCTTCCACGTGTAATATGCATGTGTCTGCATATATATATATTCTTTCTCTGTAAGCTGCGCAGGCTTCTCCAATATATCGTTATTTATCGCCATCTTGCCTATGTCATGAAGCGCTCCTGCGATATAGAGTCTGTAGCACATCTCTTCCGAATAGCCGAAGCGGAGTCCCATATGGAAAGCGCGCCTTGCTACCCCGATCGAATGAAGTCTTGTGAACTCAGATTTATAATCGATGATCTTGGCAAATATATCCATCACGTTGATTATATCCTGATACGAATAGTCGCTCATCCCTGAAGGGATGATCTCTCTAAGTCTTCTCTCAGCATCATCATTTGCGATGCCCTTCATCTCCTGTGTACTGAACGAATCAAGAAACAGATCTACGCATTTTTCAGAAAATACAGATCCTTTTGTATCTTCCAGAAAATCAGAGACATCATCATACTTATCTTTATCTTCGTTTCCCAGATTGCACTGTACATCAACGACATCCGATATGTGAATGAGCTGCGACATGATCGGGGTATCTGCCTGCTGGATTCCAAATGGTCCTTTGCCGTCCGCCGTCTCATGATGATACATTATTACATTTTCATGTTTTGTGAAAAATGGAAAATACTGGAGATTACGTTCACCGATAAGGCAGTGACTTCTAAGACTTGTAACATCCTGACTGTGATATGCACGAAGTTCTTCAGATATATACTGCGTGAGCGCATTGTCATGAAGGCACGCAAAAGCAGCCAGATCACGAAGTTCGTCATCTGACATACCTAATTTTCTGCCCATCGTTGTACAGCAGCACGCAACTCTCTTTGCATGTCCTGTCGACACGCCGGTCAGTTCGCCCTCTACACAATCGAGCGCATAAGAGACTGCCAAAAGCAGTCCGCTGAAATCTATCTTCATAGGCTTTTGCCAACCATTCTCAAAAAATAAAAATCCCCTCAGATAAAACACAATAGATACTTTACATAATACCAACATAATATGCAAGTGTCAAAATCATTATTATGTGACTGCAAGCCGCATCATAGCTGAACTTATGGTATGCCTAAGCAGACACAGCATCATAACTTGACTTATGGTATGCCTAAGCAGACAGCCGCACCCTACAGTAGCCTTATGGGATCAAAGTCCAAAAAATCCGATGATACGAGCCTGTACATTATCCCATTCACATCTCCCTGCAGGCTGTCATGAAACCTTGCAGCGCCGTGGCTGTGCGAATAGATGACCTGTTCAGCGCCATACTCCTTTGCCATCCGCGTAAATGTGCTCTCGTCCTCTCCGATCGTCGTCGGTGGGTAATGCAGAAATACGATGTACCTGTTATATCCGTCTTTCTGTGCCATCTCAAATGAACAGCGCAGTCTTTCCGATTCACGCTTTAATATTTTCTCACAATGTTCAGGTGTGTCAAGTCCTTCATAGCAGTAGCCTTTAGTCCCGACAAGTGCGATCCCGTCATATACGTAGTAATTATTCTGCAGAAAATAAAATCTGCCCTTGTACTTTTCGTTCAGCCGCCCGGTCTTATTGACTTCCCAAAACATATCATGATTGCCGCGCAAAAGAATCTTTCTGCCAGGCAGTGCATCTATAAAGTCGAAGTCCGGCGCACATTGTTCTTCATTCTTTCCCCATGAATGATCGCCCGTCAGAACGACCGTGTCAGAGTCTTTTATTTTCCGGATCCAATTCCTGCGAACCTTCTCTTCATGATCCTTCCAATCAGATCCGAAGATATCCATTGATTTTCCTTCGCAGCCAAATGAAAGGTGAAGGTCGCCAATCGCATATAATGCCATCTATACTCCTTAGCGCGGTCTCTTCACCGCTGCGACACACTGCATCTTAAAGCATTCCGGCGCAAATCTTCCCAGAAAATTAAAGATTCCCGGGATTATGACTGCTTTGCCTTTCATCATTCCCCTGAATGCATAGTCAGCGACTTTCGCCGGTGTCATACCGATCACAGGAGTCTTTACTCCGGCACGCCTGAAGAATTCAGTCTTCGTTGTCCCCGGGCAAAGTGTGCATACGCTGACGCCGTGTTCCGATGCTTCGTATGTGAGCGCTCTGCTATAGCTGTATAAAAATGCTTTTGTTGCATAATATGTACTATTAAAAGGTCCCGGCTCAAATGCTCCGGTGGACGCTACATTAAGGATAACTCCGCGCTGCCTGGCATACATATCACGGATGAACAGTTTACAGAGCTGAACCGGAGCGATCATGTTGAGTCTCATCATCTTCTCTTCCATATCAGTCGGTATGTTGACCGCAGCTCCTATAAGTCCAAAGCCTGCATCATTTACAAGCGCATCTATGTCTATCCCTATGCTGTGGACTGCCTGATAGAGCTGCTCTGCGGCGCCTGAATCTGAAAGATCCTGCGTGATCGTTATGATCTTCGAATCAGATCTTATCTTCATAAGCTTCTTATGCGCATCAGAAAGATGCTCTCCACTCGACGACACTAGTACAACACCCCAGCCTGCCGCCACGAATCGCGCTGCGATCTCTATCCCTATTCCGCTTGTTGCTCCTGTGATAAGCGCATACCTCATGATTTACCATCCTCATAACACAATTGCTGCTTTTGACACCAGCATCATTATTTTCCTGATCGTCAATATCTGTGAGATCTTTCACATCCTGTGCTTATACCGTCTGCTTTATATCTCTGCTTTGTTCTGTGCTTATACCGTCTGCTTTATATCTCTGCTTCGATACTGATTTTGTAAAGTCTTGCCATTGATCTGCCCGGGAAATGAACATGAAGCACTCCCGTGCTTTCATCATAACTATGGGCTGTCGGCGCTTCCTCTGCCGGATAGATGCATGTCACATCTGTGACTTTTCTTGTCTTTATATCATGACCATCCGCGGAATCACGATCCTTAAACTCTCCGATCGGAATATCATAATCGTCTGATGCTCCCTTTATCTTATCACGTTTCCAGACTGCAAGATACGCATCTCCATCAGGTACCATGAGTCCGCTGCACATCCAGTCATCAAGATTGTCGGCAAGACCGCAAGGCCAGAACGGAAGCCCGATGCGGATATCCGTTCTGATGCGTTTATATACGCTTATTCCTTCTTTTACAAGCGCAAAATTCTCCGGTGAAAGTCTTGCGAGATGCCCACTCTGATGGATACGACGCAGAAGCGCATTCACCATGTTGAAGATAACTTCTTCACGGTCTCCGCCTTCCGCACGGCTATGCCCATCATTTTGCATCGCTGTCCCATTAACATGATTTTCGTTATCCTGCTGTCCGCCAGTCATCGGATACGACCAGACCGCCGCCTGCTCCGGCGTACAGCCTGTTGGAACATTTGCAGAGATAACGGCATATTCGCGATAATCTTCCTGATCTGATGTCGACTGAATACTGTATCTCGAGAGCATCGCATAATCCATACGAAGTCCACCGCTTGAACAATTCTCTATAACAAGATCAGGGTATCTTTCAAATACGCTGTCAAGCCATTCAAGATACGCTCTCTCATGTCCAAGCATTCCATCGCCAACGCTGTCTGCATGAAGTTCTGTTCCGATTCCCGGTTCAATATTATAATCCATCTTGATATAGCCGGCGCCATATTCATTGACAACACGATCAATGACACTGTTTACATACGATATTACCTCAGGATTTCTAAAGTCTAACTGATAACGGCTTCTGTCATATACTCTCTTTCCGTGGCGCACGAAGAACCAGTCATCCGGTGCTTTCTTCGCAAGTTCGCAGTTGATTCCCATGACTTCAAGTTCAAGCCAGAGTCCGGGTATCATTCCTTTTTCACGTATCCTGTCAGCAACTTCCCGTATGCCGTTCGGAAAACGTTCACGTGATTCTTTCCACTCGCCTACGCTGTCCCACCACATTCCCGGTGCATACCAGCCTGCATCTATAACATAATATTCGCATCCGGCATCTGCTGCCGCGTCGATCATCTGGAATTCTTTCTCAGTAGTCGGATCTCCGAACAGGCAGTTCATGTAATCGTTAAATATGACTGGCAGCTGCTCGTCATCTTTATTCGGTCTGCGGATTATTCTTCGATACTTTGTAAGTTCATCCATTGCATTATCAATAATGTTACCGCCGCATACGCCTGCTGCCACCGGAACGCTCTCGAACGATTCGCCCGGAGCAAGCTCTTTCGACCAGTGTGACTGTACTTCATTCGGACCCTCTGCCGTCAGATAAAAATGATTATTCTGGTCGCCGATCTCGTAGTGCCAAGACCCGTTGTTTTCTATTTGCCAGAAAAGTCCTGTATCAGCCTCGGTATTCTCAAGAAGTCCCATTGGCAGATACTTCTTTGCTGACCAGTTGCCCGTGTTTGTCACTTCGATTACCTGCGACGTACGGTTTGCGACCGTCGGCTGAGTGCGCGCCATTCCCAGGTCGTCCATCGTAAACTTATGCCACGATGCCTCTTTCTGCCATCCGTTAAACGGTATATAAAGGCGCAGTTTGTCATCGGGTGAGCTGTCGCCTTCCTTCTCTATCCCCCACAGCGTAAATGAAGAGACCTCTTCAAGCGTCTGAGTCTGCGATCCGATATTCGTGACTTTGTTACGAAATCTCACTATGCTTATCCCGTCATAGAACTGCATCTCAGTCTCTACGCGCATTCCGGTAAGCTCCGTATCTTCCTGCGTTATGATGATTCTGCGCCCGTCCTTACCGCGCTCGTCTTTCATGCCTTTATACTTCAGAAGATATCCGGGAACTGTTGTTATATGC
>JAGPKJ010000053.1 GCA_018053995.1 Lachnospiraceae bacterium
AGATACGTAAGGGGGAGAGCAATTACACTGAAGCTTTTATTTCCGATGATCAGATCTATCTTGTCAGAAATCTATATACGGTCAATACATACAGAGAATATGGAACACTAGTTATTGGAATCGACAGAGACGAACTTTTCGAAAAACTTCCGCTCGAGCATCCTGATATGGTGAGTGTCTATCTGAACGGAGATAGAGAAGATATTCTTACTAAAAATGAGTCAGCAGATATAACGAACGAAAAAAAAGGAGAATACGAAACATATTCATATGAGTATGCTGACGATGACTATGATCTTAAACTGGAATACAAGGTGCCGGAGAGTGAATTGTATTCTGGCATAAGCAGACTGAATCTCATAGCGATCATCACGATCCTGGGTATGGCACCACTGATATTTCTAACATACAGGCTTGTAAGAAAGAATATCGATAGACCGCTTCAAAAACTGGTTGAGGCTTCTGAGGCGATAAAGCAGGGAAAACTTGGCACAAATGTCGATCAGAGTGATATACCGAATAAAGAGTTTGGAGAGCTTGTTGATTCATTCAACTCCATGTCGGATCAGTTGCAGTACCTTTTCAACACGGTCTATAGAGAGAAGATGGCAAATAAGGATGCGCAGATAGCGGCATTGCAGGCTCAGATAAACCCTCATTTTCTGAATAATACACTTGAGATGATGAACTGGCAGGCAAGGATGAATAATGATCCGCAGGTCAGCAAGATGATAGAGGCGCTTGGGACAGTACTCGATTCAAGTATGGGCAGAGATAATGACAGACTGGTAAGACTGGCTGATGAGCTGAGAGCCGCGGATGCCTATCTGTATATAATGTCTATGCGTTTTGGAAAGAGACTGAATGTCGAAAAAGAGATCGATGATAATCTGCTTCAGGCACAGGTGCCAAGACTCATACTTCAGCCGCTTATTGAGAACGCTATAAAATACGGCATCGAGCAGGTGTCATCAGGAACATTGTGGCTCAGGATAAGCAGAGAAGAAGATATCGTTGTTGAGGTCATCAATACCGGAAAGAAGATGAGCGACGAAGAGATAGAACATATCAGGGACGTTATAAGTGGAAAATACAAAGCTGATAAATCAAAGCCGGGGGCTCATACATCGATAGGAATATATAATGTAAATAAGCGTATATCACTTATATTTGGCGCAGACTATGGACTTAGTGTAAGTCAGACGGATGATGGCAGGACAGTATTCAAGATAGTTATGCCGTATACGGTATGATGTTGATTCCGGAGACATTAATGATGTGTGCGACGTGGATGACATAGACGACGTGGATAACATAGACAAAGCGGACGACGTAGAATATGTAAAAGACATTGATGTGTTTATTTTGAAAACTGAGGAGGGCACATGAAGAATAGAATATTGTGTTTTATCCTGAGTATCACTGTCTCAGCACTTGCGCTTACCGGATGTGCTACGGGTAAGAATGGAGCATCCGCGAATGCAGATGCGAGCGCTTCTGATAATGCCGGCAGTTCCGGTAACAGTGAAAAACAAGTGAAGCTTCGTGTCTATACGATGTTTGGTGGAACAGACGGTACGGCGATCGAATATGAGAAGATAAAAGAAGAATTTCAGAAGAATGATCCATCAGTCATCATAGAAGACGATTCGAGAACTGTTGACGAAGAATGGAAGCAGGAAGTAGCGGCAGATTTTTCTTCGGGAAATGAACCGGACGTGATACAGTTCTTTACTGATGCTTCTGCGGACAATATTGTCGATATGGACAAGTTCATGACTGTAGATGAGATAAGGAAGGAATATCCTGAATATGGAGCAGACATAACGACGAAAGCTCTTGATACGGCGAAAAATACGGATGGCATAGCAAGAGCGCTGCCCACTACCGGATATTGGGAAGGACTGTACTGCAACCGCGATCTATTCAGAAAATACGGGCTGGAACTTCCATACAGCTGGGATCTGTTTCTTAAAGCGATTCATGCTTTTCAGAAAAACGGAGTCGTACCGGTATCGTGTTCACTCACAAATGTCCCTCATTACTGGATGGAATATCTGATGTTATATGCAGCTGGAGAGGATGAGTACATCGGTTTCGCAGGAAATAAGACGGATACGTACGATATGGAGCGTGGGCTGGAGACGTTTGAACAGCTGCGAAATCTTGGAGCTTTTCCGGATGATACGGATACGATGGACAATGCGAGCGCACAGCGAATGTTCATCAATAAGGAAGCGGCGATGATACTTGAAGGGAACTGGTTCCTTCCGTCTGTCGAAGATCAGGATAATACCGTTGTAGTTCCATTTCCCGGGATCAAAGGACAGAAAGCAGAATACAATACAGTTATAGGTGGAATGACGACTGGATTCTGTATAACGAGAAGAGCATGGAATAATCCGGGGAAACGAGACGCAGCTGTAAGATTTGTAATGGCAAATACTTCAAAGGAAGCAGTGACAGAATACTGGCATGGCGGAGGCGGTGTATCACAGGCGGCCGTAGAGGTCAATATGTCAGAGTCACAGACGCAGCTCGAGAGATCGGCTACAGAATATATCGAAGATGCAGGGGATATTGTGTTATCAACGGATTCAAGGATAAGCCCTAATGCTTATAAGATGCTTGTTTCAGGGGTCTTATCCGTATCACATGGCGGATCGGCAAGGGAACTTCTGACAGATGTCAGAGAGGCAAATGCGCAAAAGGATGCGGGGGAATGAACCTCGCAGTGAGGAGTGATATGCTGAAAGCATTGATAATAGACGATGAACCGATAATCGTAGAGGGACTTTCCAGAAGTGTGCCGTGGGAAAAATATGACTGCGAGGTAGTTGATACTGCGGATAACGGAATCGATGGAAAGAAGCTTATCGAGAAGTATCATCCGGATATGATCTTTCTGGATATATGCATGCCGGAGATGGATGGTCTTACAATGATAGCTGCACTTGAATCAGAGTATTCTGATATTCAGATAACTATCCTTACAGGGTTCAGAGATTTTGAATATGCTCAGAGAGCGCTTAATCTCGGAGTTGCAAGGTTTCTTCTTAAGCCGTCAAATATGGGAGAGATCGAAGAAGCTGTAAGCTTCATGGCAGAAAGAGCCTCACGCGATAAGACGTCAGAAGGAGATGCAGAGCTTCAGAACCATGAGAGTGTTGCGAGCAATTTCATCGTAAGAAATGCACTTTCATATATCGATGAGCATTATGCGGAGAAACTGTTGCTTTCAGATGTCGCAGAGAAGACATATGTAAGTCAGTGGCATCTTAGCAAGCTGCTTAACAAAGAGACCGGACAGAATTTTTCGGAGATACTTAACGGTGTGAGAATTGATAAAGCAAAGCTATTGCTAAAAGATCCGGCGCTTCGCATCGGTGATATCGCAGAGCAGGTCGGATTCCTCGACATCACTCATTTCTCCAGAGTTTTCAAAAAGCTTGAAGGCATATCGGCAAACGAATACCGGAATAAGAAGGAATAAGCAATAAGCAATAGATTAGAAAACAACAAATAGAGAGTGACAATGCATACAAAGGACAAAGCCTTAAATCTAAGGACTTTGTCCTTTTTTTATAGTGATATAACGCACAAAAGGGATGATATAAATGCGGATAGACATAATAAACAAAAAATTGTTTTCAACGGCACAATATTATGCAAAAAACGACAACCACGTGCCATGACTTCCGGAGCCGGTACAGATAAAATATTCATATAAGGACGGAAGATAATAACACCAAAGACAATAGCACTAAATACAAAGCAACAAAGAAAAAGCACCAAAGATAAAGCAGCATATGAAACATCATATAAAACAATAGACAAGATATACGCTATAGAGGTTGGAGAGGACGGTACGTATGACAAACAAGATGAAGACAAAAGCTGAAGGTGCAGGAAGCCACTTCAAGATGAAAGCAAGAAATGCAAAACAGCTCGTACTTGCATCGATGGTACTGCCCGGAGCACTTTGGTTCCTGCTTCTCCGGTATCTGCCAATGGCGGGCATAATCCTTGCATTCAAGAACTACAAGGTATACCCCAAGAATCCGACATTCTGGAGCAATCTTATACACAGTGAATGGGTTGGATTTGATAATTTCAAGTTCCTGTTCTCAAGCAAGGACACACTTAAGATAGTCAGGAACACGATCGGGTATAACGCACTATGGATCATCATGGGACTTGTGATAGCAGTAGCACTTGCAATAATGCTCAATGAGATAACACACAAGTTTGTAGCCAAGACATATCAGACACTGATGTTCTTTCCATATTTCCTGAGCTGGGTAGTCGCAAGTTACTTTGTGCTTGCATTCCTTGATCCCACAAGAGGTCTTCTGACGAACTTTATGTCAGCTCACGGAATGGGCAAGATAAGCTGGTACAGCGAGCCAAAGTATTGGCCAGTGATACTTACTATATGCAGTATGTGGAAGAATATCGGATATTCAACGATCCTGTATCTGGCAGCGATAACGGGTATCGATAATTCACAGTACGAGGCAGCGGCTATAGATGGAGCTACAAAGTGGGAACAGATAAAGTACGTGACACTTCCACACCTTCGCCCGATGATATGCATACTTCTTATCATGAATGTCGGAAAGATATTTGTTGGAGATTTCGGTCTGTTCTATAACATACCGCTTAACTCAGGATCACTGTATTCGACGACACAGGTTATTGATACATACGTATATAGGGTAATGACAGCGACAAGCAATATCGGAATGAGTACGGCAGCAGGCGTTCTTCAGAATCTTGTTGGATTTGTATGTATAGTCGCGGCAAATAAGGTAGTTACCAAGATCGACGCGGACAGCAGTTTGTTCTGATAAAGACGGACAGCACACTTAAGACAAACTTATGAAGATACAGAATGATTCCGGAGGCACAAGATGATAAAGAAGAAAAAGAGAGCGTTAAATGCAGTAAGTGTACCAGTCGAGGCTTTGTTTCACATAATAATGATACTTGTCTGCGCAGGCTGCATCATACCGTTCATATTTGTTGTGATAATATCCTTTACTTCACAGGACAGCATAAGACTGCTGGGTTACTCATTTACTCCGGCAAAGTGGTCCCTTGAAGCGTACAAGTACATATTCAAGATGGGTGATCAGCTATGGAGATCATACTTTAACAGTTTCTTTATCACCATCGTCGGCACAATATGCAGTCTGCTTATATCGATAATGTACGCTTATGCATTATATAGAAAAGATTTCAAGTACAGAAAGTTCTTCACATTCTTCTGCTTCTTTACAATGATCTTCGGCGGCGGACTTGCACCGACATACGTTGTCTGCAAGAGCGTACTTGGACTTAGCGATAGTTATGCAGCGATTATAGTTCCGATGCTGCTCAATCCGTTCAACCTGATAATAATGAGAACTTTCTTCCAGAGTTCTATACCGGATGAACTTATAGACGCGGCAGCTATCGATGGAAGCGGAGAATACAGCACACTGTTCAGGATAATAATCCCGATATCAAAACCGGGTATAGCGACAGTAGGTCTTCTTACAGCTCTTGCTTACTGGAATGAATGGTTTATCCCGATGCTGTATATCAAAGATCCTAAGTATATACCACTTCAGTATCTGCTCATGCAGATGCAGACGAAGGTCGATTTCCTTGTAAAGAACAGTTCGATGATAGGTGCTGAAGCAGCACATATCATGAGCGATCTTCCACAGGATTCGCTCAGAATGGCACTCGTAGTACTTATAGTAGTTCCTATCACATTTGCATATCCTTTCTTCCAGAGATACATCATATCCGGTCTGACGATCGGATCCGTAAAAGGATGATCAGTGTGAAGATCAGGTAACAACGGCGAAAGCCGATGATAAGTTATATAAACAAATGGAGGGTAAAAATGAAAAAGAAACTTGTAGCAAGCGTTCTTGCCGCATCAATGCTGGTATCTCTTACAGCGTGCGGTAACACAACAGCAGCGGGATCATCCGCAGCCGCATCTGAGACAGCTCAGAGCAGCGCAGCTGCATCAACTGCAGCATCAACAGCAGCATCAACAACAGCTGCAGCAGAAACAATCGATGCATCGAAGCTCGATCCGGTAACACTTAAGATGTACTTCGACGGAAGCAATGTAACTGATGATACTGAAGTTATGGCGAAGGTCAATGAGTATCTCGGAGAAAAACTGAATGTGACACTTGAGCCTGTATGGGGAACATGGGGAGATTTCGATCAGAATTCAGTACTCGCACTTCAGGGCGGAGACGATGTAGATATCTATTTCACATCATCATGGAGCGCAGATGAATACAACAAATTTGCTCGTGATGGTTACTGGGTAAGACTTGATAATCCAGACAATAACCTGATCGATAAGTATGCATCAACACTTTGGTCAGAACTTCCAGGAGTGCTGACACAGGGCGCAACGATCAACGGAGCTGACGGATACGGCGTATATGCTGTTCCCGGATACAAAGATATCGCTACACAGAACTGCTGGGATGTAAACGTTCCACTGCTTGAAAAATACGGCTATACAGTCGATGACGTCAAGAATATGGACTACTACAGCATGGGAGAAATGTTCAAGAAAGTTAAGGAAGGCGAAGGAAAAGACTTCTATCCTCTGCTTGTAGAAGGTGCGGTACTTGAGAGAATGGTAGACAATACTATCATCGTAACAGGCGACAGCCCGACCGGAAACTTCATGAGCTATTATCTTGATCCTACAGATGTTTCAAAAGCAGGCGCTTATGGCAATAAGATCGTAAATAAGTTCTCAACTGATGAATTCAAGAAGTTCGCAGAGAAGACACATGAGTATTATGAAGACGGATATATCGATCCTTCACTTGCAAATGCAAATCAGGCGAATGATACTCGTTCAGCAAAACAGCTTTCAGGAGAGTATCTGATCGGAACACAGTCATACTCACTTGGATATGAGCTTCAGGCTTCAGAAGAACGTGGATTTGAAGTTGCCATGGTTCCTACAACAAATGCATTTGTTGATACTACATCTTCACAGGGCGCTATGATGGCTGTTTCAACAGCATCAAAGAATCCTGACAGAGCTGTAATGCTTCTCAACCTTCTTAACACAGATCCTTACCTTATGACACTTCTCAACTATGGTGTTGAGGGAGTTCATTACAATCTTGAAGATGGTCTTGTAAAGTTTACAGACAAGAGAAACGATTACCAGCCTTGGACAAACGGTGTCGGCAATGTTACACTGCTTACTCCTACAGTAGATCAGGGTGCTGATTTCTGGACAACATTCAAGGACTATTATGGAACAGCTCAGCAGGTTCCGATCCTCGGATACACATATAATTCAACAGATACAGAGACTCAGATGGGAACAGTTGCTAACGTAGTAGCAGAGTATTATCTCGCACTTTGCACAGGCTCTGTAGATCCTGACGAGAAGCTCCCTGAATTCCAGAAGAAGCTTGAAGACGCAGGAATCAATGATATAATTGATGATGCTAACAAGCAGCTCGATGATTATATGGCAAATAAGAAATGAGAAATTAAGAACTAAGAACGACTAGAAAATAAGATATATGATAAGATGATGGAGCCTGCATATGTGATAAATATATGCAGGCTTTGTCAACAGTAAGGAGGCGTGCCCATGAAGGTAAGAAAGATAAGACCTGAAGAACTTAAGAGAGTATATGAACTTTTCTCGGTAGCGTTTGAGATAAGCTATGAAAGCAAGGACACAGCGGAAGAAGTATATAATAAGCTGCGTGATAATCCTCTTTCGAGAGAGGATGAATGTCTCTTGGAGAAATATGCCGCCTTTGAAGATGATGATAAGACGATGATGAGCTGTATATTTGCTACCAGATATCCAATGATATATGATGGGCACAGCGTACAGATGACAGGTGTCGGAGGTGTGTCATCCCTTCCACAGTATAGGCGTCGCGGCGGTATAAGAGGCTGCATGGATAAGCTGCTAGAGGACGGATATCAGGATGGTGTTTTATTTGCATGGCTGTATCCATTTTCATCGAATTATTACAGAAAATTTGGATTTGAGAATGGACCATTATGCTGCAAGTATAAGCTTGATCTTTCATTTATCCCGAAATACAGCGTTGCAGGACACAGCATGCTGATCAGCCGTGAGAACAGTGCAGAGATGCTGACGGACGTTAAGTGCATCTATGAGAGATACGCATCCGGTCTTAATGGGATGATAGATAATGAAAAGTGGGAATACCGATTTGTGACTGAGGCAGACCCATATGCAAAGCAGGAATATACGTATGTTTATTACGGTGAAGACGGAACACCGATTTCGTACATGACATTTACCAAAATGAAGAAAGATGGAGAGCAGTACTTAAGCTGCAGCCGTTTTGTATTTACAGACAGGGAAGGACTTGAAGGCCTGCTGTCTCTGTCGGCTTCGTTTGCGTCAGATCATAAGAGCATTATCTTTGAAGTGCCTGAATCATATCATATAGAGACTGTGGTACAGGAACAGTCATTTGGTGCGTGCACGATGTCACGGCGTTTCCTTGGAATGGTGCGTGTAGTGAACGTTCAGAAAGTGCTTGAGATATCAAAATACATCGGGAGTGGAAAACTTGCGATAGAGATTATTGATGAACAGATCGAAGAAAATAATGGCGTGTTCTCTGTTATCTTTAAAGACGGAAAGTGTATATCCGTAGCAAAAGGAACATCATCGCCAGATGTAATGATGACGATAGATCAGTTTTCGCGTTTCATCCTGGGCTGTTCTGATGTGGATGGAATGGCTTACGCGCCGAATGGAAGGTGCTGCGCCTCGCAAGGACGTGAAGAGAGTCTGCGCCAAATGTTTTATAAAAAACCATGTTTTATCTCCGAATATTTCTGACGGCTATGCCGTCAGATTTTTTTTCGCGAATAATGAGGAAAGATTCCATCGTGCTTGCACGAATGGAATTTTGACGAATATCGCGAAAGTGAGGAGCATTGCTCCGAACATGCGAATAATGAGGAAAGCGAGGAGCATCCATCGTGCTTTACATCTTTACGGACAGTATGCCACCGAATATAATATACTTATGATGTCAAAAGGCTGACAGAAAGAAGAGTAGAACATGATAAAAAAATATACATATGGAACTCCGATAGATACTGAAGCAGTAATAGAGAAAATAAAGGGCGAGAGTGGAACATGCAGTTTTGTCAAGAGTACTGATCCGTTCCGCATGGAAATCAGTCTGGATGATGATGACATAGTATATGGTCTTGGCGAGACTGTAAGAGGGATGAACAAAAGGGGATGGCATTATGAGAGTTTCTGCTCCGATGATCCGGAACATCAAGAAACTAAAGTGAGTCTGTATGGGGCTCATAACTTTTTTATCATTTCAGGTACAGATTCAGCAGAAGGATTTTTCATCGATTATCCCGGGAAAATATCGTTTGATGTAGGATTCAGCGAATATGACAAAATGGTGATAACGGCCGAAAAGGCTGATCTTGATATCTATCTGATAGAGGCGGATAGTCTTAATGATATTGTCAGTGATTTCCGTACAATGATCGGGAAGAGCTTTATTCCGCCGTTATGGGCATTCGGATATGGACAGAGCAGATGGAGTTATAAGACTGAAGAAGAGGTAGAAGAGGTCGCAAATTCCTGCAAGACTAATGGTATTCCTCTGGATATGATATATCTTGATATCGATTACATGGATGACTACAAGGATTTTACTATCGATGAAAAGAGATTTCCGGATTTTAATGGATTTGTTGAGAAGCTGAAGAAACAGAAGATACGTCTTATACCGATCATCGACGCGGGCGTAAAGATAGAAGAAGGCTATGATTTCTACGAAGAAGGAAAAAGAAACAACTATTTCTGTAAGGATGAAAATGGCAATGATTTTGAGACTGCGGTATGGCCTGGAAGAACTTATTTTCCGGATTTTATGCAGAAAGAAGTCCGGGAATGGTTTGGAAGCAGGTATAAAAAGCTGCTTGATATGGGAATCGATGGTTTCTGGAATGATATGAATGAGCCTGCAATCTTCTATTCAGATAAACATCTGAAAGAAGTATTTGGCAAGATCAAAGATTACGAGAATCTTAATATGAATCTGGAAACATTCTTTAGATTCAAGGATCTGGTTGGTTCTTTATCAAATAATGAGGAAGACTATAAGAGTTTTTATCATGTTGTTGATGGGAAAAAAGTTCGTCATTATGATATCCATAACCTTTATGGCTACAATATGACAAGATCAGCATCTGAAGAGATACAAAAAACAAGACCGGACGAAAGATTTCTGCTGTTTTCGAGATCTTCATATATTGGAATGCACAGGTATGGAGGAATCTGGACTGGAGATAATAAAGCATGGTGGTCACATCTGAAGCTTGCTCTGTCACAGATGCCGGCACTTAATATGTGCGGATTTATGTATATAGGACCGGATCTTGGCGGATTTGGCGATGACACAACTGAGGATCTTCTCATGAGGTTTATTTCCTTAGGCGTATTCACACCGCTGATGAGAAACCATTCCGCAATGGGGACAAGAAAGCAGGAGCCATATGAGTTTGTTCATTGTAAGGAGATAGGACAGCTTATCGAATCAAGGTATAAACTTATGCCATATATATACAGTGAATTTATGAAATCTGTTCTGGAAAATAAGATGTATTTCAGACCGCTCTCATTTGATTACAGCTCGGATAAAATGGCGCGGGAGGTCGATGATCAGCTTCTTGTTGGAGAGAGTATCATGATAGCGCCTGTCTATACTCAGAACGCATCCGGAAGGAATGTCTATTTTCCAGAAGAGATGAAGATGCTAAGGCTTGGAGCGGAGGAAGATCTCGAAGGGCAGGTAATAGAAAAAGGTTATCACTATATCGACATGCCGCTTGATACTATCGTTTTCTTTTTGCGGAAAGGACACATGCTGGTTACGTCGGGCGGCGGGATGAACGTGGATGAAGTCAATATGGATCCGGGTGACCTGCATATCGCTTCATTTGCCGATAGACCGCTGACATACAGATATTATCATGATGATGGAGTCAGCATTGATTATCTGAATAAGGATAACATTTCGGAGATCAGCATACAATGATAAGAAATCACTTTTCATACTGGCTGCACTGTGTGGTTAAACGATAATCAGACGGTGTGGTTCCAGTGATCTTTCGAAAAAGCCCATAGAATTGTGAATCATACTCGCAACCAATGAAATTTGCTATATCATGAAATGACATATCTGTGAGACGGATAAGTTCGCAGGCTTTTTTAATCTTACATTCTTGTATGTATCTATGTGGAGAGATTCCCAGTTTTTGAGTAAATATACGATATAGTTGCGAGGTATCAATAGCACAGCCTTCTTTTGCAACGGTCTGTACTTTGATATTCTCATGGATATGTTTATTTATATAATTGATTGCCTTCTGAAGATTATCAGAAGGCATTAATGTATTATCCAGTTCTTTTCCATTGTCTGCCAGTGATGCAAGAATCAGGTAGAGATAACTGTCGAGCAGCAGATAGTTACAATTTACCTTTTTCATTTCATTGTAAATGCTGACAATCTTGTCTTCTAATCCCGAAATGTTGTCAAAAATAGGATAATCTGGTCTATAGTTTATCTCACGCAGAAGTGTATCACTGTTTATCAAGGCGAATCCTACCCAGTAAAGAGTCCAAGGATCATTATCATCGGCTTTATGTTCATAAAATACATGTGGAGCTATCAAAAACGATTGATGTTCATGAATGGTGAAAATCGTATTGTTTATTGAAAGAGTGCCTTTCCCCTTTGATACATATAGAAGAAGAAAATTGCTACGCACATCAACTCCGTGTGTATCACTTGGCATAAGTGCTTCAAAACGAGAGTTGACAAGACGAAGATAATAATCGGACATTCGTATTTCATCAAAATGATAATCATAAGTGTGCATATCGTTGTTCCTCTATAAGAAATGACAAAATGGTATTAATGTTCAATATTGGTTTATTATATCACGAGAATATACGAACGGGCATTGGATGAACGATTCAAATAATAAAATGCACGAAAGCATTATTGTTGAGTATTTTTACGGTTGCTATAATTACCTTGAAATTAAGGAATAGAAAGTCTATAGACAGATTAAACAATTATCGGGCCCGAAACAATCAATCAAATGGAGGTTATTATGAAAATTAAAAAGGTATTTCAGAGAGCAGGGGCATTAAGTATTGCCTGTGCACTTACTTCATCGTTGATTTCAGGCTGCGGATCTTCTAGTGCAGGGACATCATCGAATGCAGCGTCTTCAGATGCTGCTCAGAGTACGACACAGGATACTGTAACGGAGACAGGTTCAGTTTCATCAGCTTCAACATCAACAGGTACAGTCAATATCATGGGAGAAGATGTTTCGGTAGAAGACGTTACAGGGGATATAACAGTTCTTACAAATGATACATCAGATGATGAACTTTTCGAAAGCTACGTAGAACAGTTCAAGAAGATATATCCAAATGTTGGTTCAGTTGAATTTGAAGGTATTGATGATTATGACAACAACTGCAAGATCAGATTGAATGCGGGAGAATATCCAGATGTACTATACAATCCAAATCTTTCAGCAGCGGATTATGCTTCGTATTTTGCTCCGTTAGGAAGCACGGATACATTGAAAGACCAGTTTCTGTTTGCCGAACGCGGAAGTTACGATGGTCAGACATACATGATACCGGCACAAGGTGATGTTAGTGGAATCGTATATAACAAAGCTATATTTGAGAAGGCAGGTATTACTGAATGGCCTCAAACTGTAGAAGAATTTGAAACGGATCTTAAAACGATTAAAGAAAAGACGGACGCGATTCCGTGGTATACAAACTATAATGCAGGATGGCCACTCAATCAGCTTAAGGGAAACGAAGCTGTAATAGCAAATGATCCTGGATACAGATATCAGACACTTCCACATGACACAGAACCGTTTGCAACAGGAAAACCAAACTATGAACTTTATAAGTTTCTGTATGATGTGACAAGTGAGGGACTTATCGAAGATGATCCAGTAACATCTGATTGGGATAAGAGTCTTCAGATGCTTGCAGATGGTGAAGTTGCCTGCATGGGTCTTGGATCATGGGCGATATCAAGCATACAGCCGCTTGCCGGCAATGCGGATGATATAGGATTCATGCCTTGGCCTACAGGTACAAATACAGCTATGGTAAATGCAGGATATGGACTTGCGGTAAATAAGAATACGAAGAGTCTTTTAGCTGCAAAAGCATTTGTTCAGTGGTTTATCTGTGATTCGGATTACACTGAGAAAAAGGGCGAAGTATCTGGTAAGAAGGGCGCGGATCTTCCGGCTAATCTGAAAGATATGCAGGATAAGAAAACAACACTTATTACTGAACTTCCAGCCAAGAAGGGCGAAGAAGGTCTTACAGATGCAATATGTGATGAATCAGAAGTTGGTTTATATACGGAGAAATTCGGAAGAAGAATCATTGATACGGCACTTGGTAAATCAACTGAGGGATTTAAATCATATGATGATATTTGCAATCAGATGAATGAGGATTGGAAATCAGCGCAGAAGAAAGTCTTTGAGAAATATGGTATAAAACAGTAATGATATAAGCAGGTAACA
>JAGPKJ010000054.1 GCA_018053995.1 Lachnospiraceae bacterium
GTCATACATTATGTACCTGGTAGATGAGACAAGCGAATACAAGAAGAATTTCGGGCAGAAAGAGATAATCAATAGAGTTCCGGCAGGGATAGGTGTATATAGGATAGACCACGGGAATGTTGAACAGTTATATATGAATGACGCATATTACACACTTGTAAGTCAGGATCGAGCGAGCAGATGCGCTGATACATATGGAGATGTTCTTAAATATGTCAATAAGCGTGATGTGCCGGCGGTAGATGCGTTTGTCAAGAGACTTATAAATGGGGATAATATCAGTTATGTTGATCACAGGCTGCTCTGCGGCAATAAGAAATACAGATGGTTCAGACTGAACGGATCGGTACTTGAACGAGAAGGCGATGTACTGACCGTTTACTGCGTATATACAGACGTGGAAGAGACGAAGAGAGCGCAGGAGAAACTTGAAAAAGCAGATGAAGCACTACAGATAGAATATGATCGGGAGCAGCAGAAACGGCAGTATCTGGAAAGAGATGCTATTGCGACCTTCGCACTCAATATCACACTTGGCGCGATTGGCGAATACAGGCGTGTCAGCGGTCTTAAAGGTGGTGTGATACATGAGGGAATGGGGATAAAGGATTATGTCAGATTGACACTTAGTCACATTCCAATCATGAAAGACCGCGAAAACTTTTCATTATATTTTAACAGAGAGAAGAATATAGAGGATTTCAAAAACGGAGAGCGTGAGCAGAATATCGAATTCAGGTATAGACACGATGATGGTACGCTCCACTGGTTCTGTGCGGACAGCATCATGAGATCCGAGAGCAGTACAGGAGATATTGTAGCATATATATCAATACGGGATATCGACAGACGCAAGAAGCAGATATTGGCGTATGATTCAGTCATAGATAACGATACGGATTATGTGACGGTGCTTAATGCGGTTACAGGTATGGCAAAGCTCATACGTATCAAGGGTGAATACGGCGGCAGGGCACTTGGAACGTATGAAGAATTTGAGTTCAATTCATTTTGCAGCGATGTATGCAAGAAGGAAGTTGTGCCTGAAGATGCAGAAAAGGTGATGGCTTTCTATAATACTGCAGGGCTCGCGGAAATGCTCGCGGACGGCAGAACGGAATCCGTTTTGTTTAGACATATCTATAGCGATGGAACTGTGCGAAGAAAGAAGACGCAGGCGTTTTATCTCGATGAGGTTCATGAGGATATACTTATAATATGCCGAGATGTAACGGACGTATATGATGCTGAGCAGAAGCAGAGGCAGATCATTCAGGATGCACTTCAAAAGGCAGAGGTCGCAAGCCGCGCCAAGGGCGATTTTCTCTCAAGTATGAGTCACGAGATAAGAACACCGATGAATGCCATAATCGGGATGACTGACCTCGCACTAGACACAGTGATCAGTCCGGAGACGAAGAAATATCTGACAAATATAAAGCATTCAGCAGATTATCTGCTTGGTATACTCAATGACATGCTGGATATGAGCCGGATAGAGAGTGGCAAGTTTGTGCTTACGCCTAAATGGGTATCGCAGAAGGAAGTCTTGAATACGTGCTCAGAGATCATAAGACCGATGGCAGAGAAGAAACATATATCTTACACATGTATCAACAGGGAACCGGGAAGTGATTGCTACGTGGATGCACTCAAGGTTGAGAGGATGATAATGAATATCCTTAATAATGCCTGCAAATTCACTCCGGAAAATGGACATATAGAACTGATCGCGCAGAATATAAAACGTGGCGGCGGCAGCGCTACTGACTGTATCACGATCAGTGATGACGGATGCGGTATGAGCAAAGAATTTTTGGGACGCGTCTTTACACCATTTTCACAGGAACGCAATGTCTTTTCTGATACCGTCAATGGAACCGGACTAGGACTTGCGCTCGCAAGGCAGATTGCCAGAGCGATGGACGGAGATATAACAGTAGAGAGTACCCTTGGAAAGAGATCAAAGTTCACTATCACGATAACATATGAATACAGAAAGTCGGAAAATAAGGATACAAGGATACCAAAAACAGAGAAGATGATATTAAGATATTAGATAAGACGCACATTCTCGTATGTGAAGACAACAATATCAATTCGCAGATAGCGCAGGAATTGCTTATGAAGAAAGGATGTATAGTAGATATTGCATCTGACGGACAGATAGGGGTAGATATGTTCAATGCTTCAGAAGAAGGCTTTTATGATGCGATCCTTATGGATGTGCGAATGCCTAGAATGAACGGGCTGGAGGCGGCATCAGCGATAAGAGCACTTAATCGGAAAGATGCGAAGAAAGTGGTAATCGTCGCGATGAGTGCGAATGCGTTTGAAGAGGATATCCAAAAGAGCATGGAAGCAGGTATGAATGATCATCTTGCCAAACCGGTAGAACCTGAGCTTATGTACGGTGTGCTTGCAAAGAAGATAAAAGAACGCAGATCACATAGAACACACGGACATACCAAAAATTGTGTAAATCATGGAGAGCAGCATTAATGCTGCTCCCCATTTTCTGTTGTATCATTCTTGTCACCGGGAAATACTTTTGTCAGAAGCATCATGATAAGCATAAGAACTATCGCAACAATAAATATGCCAATCATGCCAAGACCCATAACCCGTAGTGAAGCTATAAAATTTTGTGTCATATGAATCAGTCCTTTCTATTTTTCCAGTTTTATGCAGTTATCTTGCAATCAGTCCAAGGAGCAGTCCGCCTGCTATGACGGATGCGATCTGACCTGACACATTGACTCCGGTAGCCTGCATTATAAGCACATTTGTCGGATCTTCCTTAAGACCCATCTGGGTGATGACACGTGCGGACATCGGAAAAGCTGAGATTCCACAGGCGCCGATCATCGGATTGATCTTGTCATCTTTCTTTCTGAACAGATTCAGCAGTTTTGCGAAGAATACACCGCCGATCGTATCAAATATAAAGGCAGCGAGACCAAGCAGCAGGATGAAGAGTGTTCTCACGTTAAGGAAAGCGTCTGCCCTCATCTGTGATGCAACAGTAATTCCAAGCAGAAGGGTGACTATATTTGCCAGAGAATGCTGGGCAGTATCAGAAAGAGAATCGAGTACACCACACTCACGGATCAGATTTCCGAACATGAGAAACCCAACAAGTGCAACTGATCTGGGTGCGATAATACCTGCAACAACAGTTATAAGGATAGGAAAGACTATCTTTGCTTTCTTTGATACACTGTGAGGGTTATATTTCATTTTGATAAGACGTTCATTTCTGGTGGTTACGAGTCTTATCACAGGCGGCTGTATGATCGGAACGAGAGCCATGTAAGAGTAGGCGGCGACGATGATCGCGCCTATATACTGTGAATTATAGTAATTGGCGACGAATATCGATGTCGGACCGTCAGCAGCTCCTATGATTCCTACGGAAGCCGCATCCTGAAGATTAAATCCAAACAGTGTTGCAAGGCTCAGTGTGAAGAAGATGCCGAACTGTGCCGCGGCTCCAAAGAGCATCATCTGCGGACATGACAAGAGCGGTGTAAAATCGATCATCGCGCCGATTCCGATAAACAGGATTAAGAGAAACAGTTCATTTGCGATGCCTGAACTGAAGAGCACATCGAGTGGTCCTGTTTCAGTCACACCATCTATTACCTGAGTCACTGCTCCTGACAGCGGAAGATTTACGAGTATAGCGCCAAATCCCATAGGAACAAGGAGTGATGGTTCCATCTTTTTTACGATGCCGAGGTAGATCATGATACCTCCGACAATCCACATGACAGCCATCTGCCAGGTGATGTTTGAAGCATTGGAGAATAATTCAAGTATCTGTTCCATTTACAGATTCCTCCTTTGAAAAGACCGTCAAAGCGGCCAGTGTCATACTCCTGCAGAAAAATAAAAAGACTTTTACTGCGGAGCACATTAGGTACCCGCAATAAAAGTCTTGCTGTCGTAAGTGTATACTTATACCGGAATCGGATGAGATGAATCATTCATCGTGCTGACGCTTCCGGTCGCGATCATCTCCATAATCTGCATGAACGTAATGAACGTTGCATCTGCGCAGAATTCATAAGGAAATCATCACCAGCTACTCCCCTTTATCGATATTCTGATAATAACCCGGAAAATAAGGTGCGTCAATAACAATCGCATATTGAAATCTTAGATCAGGTATCAACATCTGGTATCTGAGTCCGGATCATATTCAAAACTGGGTATCCGAGTCCGGATCTAATTCGAGTCCGGAAATGGATTCGTCATAGAGCATATAACGGTTACGTCCTTTTTTCTTTGCTTCATAGAGTGCCAGATCTGCATGAAGATACAGCTCTTCAGCATCACTTTCTGATGTGTCGTCATATGATATCCCAATGCTGGAACTGACAGACTTCCACTTTGGATTTTCATCGGAAAGAGAGTTTATACGTGTACATAAGCGACCAGCGATCAGCTCAATATTCCGGATATCAGGAATGTTTTTCAGGTAGATGACGAATTCATCACCGCCAAGTCTTCCGTATATATCGTTAGGACGGAGACATTCCGGGATTATCGCAGCTACGCGCTGTAAGAGGCGGTCGCCCTCGGGATGTCCGTAAGTATCGTTGATCTGCTTAAAGTGGTCAAGATCTATTATCAGAAGGGCACGCATCGGATTTATTTCGGGGGGATGTTTCCTGTTTTCTTCAAGCGAGTGGTCTATCATGCTGCGAGAAGTTCCCCTGTTGTAGATTCCAGTCAGTGGATCGTGCTCTGATATGTATTTTATCTTTTCAGTCTCTTTTTTACGGATAATAGATATGTAGAACATTAACAGGCTGAAGACAACAAACATGATAGCGATGAGTGTGATAAATCCAACAGGATGTGAGTATAGCATTATCTGTAATGCAGTGTCGCTTGTATTGACAGTGCTGTTGTATACGATAGACTTCTTTTCCTGATCGGACATGCACAGCAGGGATTTATTGAGTATGCTGAGCAGACGCTGGTCTTTTCTTTCAGATATCGCGAAGCACATCGACAGATCGCTCTCATTATAATTGTCAGCCATAAGTGAAGAATACTTTGTACTCTTCAGAAAATAACTGGCAGTAAGGTAATTGAGATATGTGACTCCTGCCTTACGGTTTTTTACAGCATCAAGACAGTCTGTCGTCGTTTCATAGAAATGCAGACGGGAATTTGCCGGGATAACATCTGCATTATATTCCAGCATACTTGTTGTTACCGCTATATCGGTAGAATTGTTCTGCGCCTTGCTTTTCACTTTGACAATAGTAGTGTCAGTATAAGGAGATGACAGATTCATGCCGTTACGTGATGCCCAACCGAAATCAAAAGGTGCAGCACTGAGTACATCTACATCATAGTTTACAGCGGCGAATTCAGCCTTGGTATTGCTGCTGTATGGCACATATTTAACTTTGAGCCCTGATAATTCAGCTATGCGTTCGATGATCGTTATTGAGATACCATGCGCAGTATCGTCTGATCTGTCAAGGTATTCTATGGGCTTCCAGTTATCAATGTAGGCGACTTTTATTACAGGATGAGCATTGATGTATTCCAGCTCCTCGGTTGTGAATGAGGGGGATGAGCAGACTGCTTTTGAAGAGAGGTATCTGCTGTACAGGTTATTTTCAAAATCAGGATCGGCATTCGATATTGCGCGTGCTGCGTCATTAAAGGTGTTCATGATGCCGGTTCCCTTAGGAGAAACATAGTAGAGCGGCTCAGCGGCGAAATATTCAACTACTTTATTTTCGGGTTCGGTTTCCATATTGTTTGCATATACAGCGTCCACTTTGCCGGAAATAAGGGCATCAGCGAATTCACTTTCGGTGTTGCAAGGCACGAAACTCATATGGATATTGTGCTTATCACAGTATTTATCAAGAGACGCTGCCTGAATGTCGCCTTTTATGACGGCTACACGCATTCCGTCAAAGCTTCTATAATTTTCATAAGTGATATCATCTCTGCTTGTAAGGACATAAAGCTTGTATTTCTGAGTCTTTTCGGATTCATCGGAGAAATCAAGAGTCTCTGCGCGTTCATCAGTCTTATTGAGACCACACATGAGATTGATCTTTCCATCTTGCATCATTTTATAGCATTCGTCGAAACTTCCTTTTACGTACGCATAGTTCCATCCTGTATACTGGGCGATCTCCTGAAGATAATCAAAATAATAGCCGCCGTAAGTTCCGTCATCATAGCTGACCTGACCATTGGCAAGAGGGTAGAAGCCAACCCTGATAGTCCGTCCGGGGTCGGTATAACCGACATTTTTCCCCTTACTTGCAGCGCTGACTATAGACGAGGGAAAAAGGCATAGCGAGATGATGAGCAAAAGTATCAGGATGATTTTGTTGCGTGATCGTCGAAGAAGTCTCAATATATATGCTCTCCTTTCAGCAGACACAGTGATGTTACGAATAGCTTTGTGCAATTGAGTTATGATGTTACGAATAGCTTTATGCAATTGAGCTATGATGTTACGAATAGCTTTGTGCAATTGAGCTATGATGCTGCGAATAGCTGCGCTTACTTATGACGCGTAGATGATTGTATTAATTTAGGAACAATTACTAATATTATACAGTGATAATAAATGTGTGTCAATTGAACTACTATATATACTGATTTACTACTATATATACTGCTTTATGGATGACATCATTCAGATACAATAAAATAGATCAATAGCACTGAATAATATTTGCCGGTTGCAATAAAAAAGAGAGTGTGATAACATTACGAACATTAAAGGCGGGTGTATTATTGTATACACAAAGGATGAAAAGTATTCATCCACAAGTTGAGTAAATTGTAAGGAGGAGGAAATTATGAAGAGATTTAAGAAAGTAATGAGTCTGGCACTTGCAGCAGCAATGACAGCAGGAATGCTCGCAGGCTGCGGAAGTTCAGCATCAGGAGATGCATCAGGAGCTACATATAAGATTGGTGTTATAGGACCTCTTACAGGAGCAGCGGCAGCTTATGGTTCATCAGTTGCAAATGCAGCACAGATCGCAGTTGATGAGATCAATGCAGCAGGCGGCATTTCCGGACATCAGGTTGAACTTAAGAGCGAAGATGATGAGCTTGATTCAACAAAGTCAGTTAATGCATACAATACTCTTAAGGACTGGGGAATGCAGTTCCTTCTTGGATCTGTAACGTCAGGATGTTCGATAGCAGTTTCTGAAGAGTCTAAGAATGATAACATGTTCCAGTTGACACCTTCAGGATCAGCGGTTGATTGTGTTAAATATGACAATGCTTTCCGTGTATGTTTCTCAGATCCTGCACAGGGAACTGCATCAGCACAGTACATCGGACAGCATAAACTTGCGACTAAGGTCGGAGTTATCTATGATAGTTCAGATGTTTATTCAAGCGGAATATATCAGTCATTTGCTACAGAAGCACCGAATCAGGGTATCGACATCGTTTCTGCAGAAGCTTTCACAGCTGATAATAAGACAGATTTCTCTGTACAGATCCAGAAAGCCAAGGATGCAGGCGCTGAACTCGTATTCCTTCCTATCTATTATACAGAAGCTTCATTGATTCTTTCACAGGCCAACACAATGGGATATAAGCCAACATTCTTTGGATGTGACGGTATGGACGGAATCCTTTCTGTTGAGAACTTTGACACAAGCCTCGCAGAAGGACTTATGCTTCTTACACCTTTCTCAGCTGATGCGACAGATGACGCTACAGTCAAATTCGTAAAAGCATATAAAGAGAAATATAAGGATGAGGTTCCGAACCAGTTCGCAGCTGATGCTTATGATGGTGTCTATGCGATAAAGGCAGCTATCGAGAAGTCTGGTGTTACTCCTGATATGAAGGTTTCTGATATCTGTGACGGAATGAAGACAGCAATGACGCAGATCAAAGTTGATGGTCTTACATCATCCGGAATCACATGGAGTGCTGAAGGTGAGCCTACAAAACAGCCTAAGGCAGTCGTTATAAAGAATGGTGCTTATGCACTTGCTGAGTAAAATTAAGAAACGTTTGATTTTGTGGCAAGAGTTTTTGACACATGCATTAATGTAATGTAATATCTATATAAGTATATCGTATCCAAAGGAGGGGTGCCTGTTACGGCACTCCGTCTTTGGTTTTAATCTTTTTATGGAAGAGGAGAAAATATATGCTTAGCTTCCTGAATTATCTGATAAGCGGGCTTAGTCTTGGCAGTATCTACGCGATAATCGCGCTTGGATATACAATGGTATATGGAATTGCCAAGATGTTGAATTTCGCTCACGGCGATTTCATCATGATCGGCTGCTATGTTATATTTACGATTGTATCGACACTGGGGATGAATCCTGTCGTGGGTATTATCGTAGCTATTGTCGTATGCACGCTGCTCGGTGTCGGAACGGAAAAGGTCGCGTATAAGCCACTGCGAGGTGCCTCATCATCACTTGCTGTTCTTATAACGGCTATCGGTGTCAGCTATCTTTTGGAAAATCTCGCGCTGCTCATATTTGGAGCTGATACAAAGTCATTTACTTCAGTGGTCAAATGGAGCGGAGTAAGTCTTGCAGGTGGAAAGCTGAAGATTCAGGGTGTCACGATCATAACGATAACAGTCAGTGTCCTGATCCTGATATTCCTGCAGCTGTTTGTTCATAAGACAAAAGAAGGACAGGCAATGCTTGCAGTGTCTCAGGATAGAGGTGCGGCAACACTTATGGGAATCGATGTCAACAGGACTATTTCGATCACATTTGCGATCGGTTCAGCACTTGCGGCTGTTGCCGGTGCACTCCTGTGCTCAGCGTATCCTTCGCTTACGCCATATACAGGCGCAATGCCTGGTATCAAAGCTTTCGTAGCTGCTGTTCTTGGTGGTATCGGATCGATTCCGGGAGCTATGATCGGCGGACTTGCACTTGGAATAATAGAGATACTTTCAAGGACATATATCTCTTCGCAGCTTTCAGATGCCATCGTGTTCGGAATACTGATCGTTGTGCTTCTCGTGAAGCCGACTGGAATTCTTGGTAAGAAGATACAGGAGAAAGTCTGATATGAAAAATAAAGGCGGTCTTTTTAGTAAAATGAATAAGAAACAGCAGAAGACGATGACGACATATCTTATCGTGATCATCGCGTATGTAGTCTTAGAGATATTTATGAAGGCCGGCATAATGTCGAGCCATATAAAAGGTCTTCTTGTTCCAATGATATATTATGCGATCGCAGCGGTAGCACTCAATCTTTGCGTAGGTATCTTAGGCGAACTCAGTCTGGGGCATGCTGGATTTATGTGTGTCGGTGCGTTTTCAAGCGCGATATTTTCACAGCTTACAGATGGAAGCATGCCGGATCCGGTGCGCTTTGTGATCGCATTCATAATCGGTGTTGCCATTTCAGCATTATTTGGGCTTCTTATAGGTATTCCGGTTCTTCGTCTTAACGGGGATTACCTTGCGATAGTAACGCTTGCATTTGGAGAGATAATAAAGAATATATTGAATTCACTATATATGGGAGTCGATTCACGCGGTCTTCATCTTTCATTTGCAAATCAAATGGCGCTCGGGCTTGAGCCTGACGGAAAGATGCTGATAAATGGTGCGATGGGAATGACAGGAACACCTCATGATGCGAATCTAACGGTTGCGACCGTGATACTTCTTATTTCCCTGTTCATAGTTCAGAATATGATCGATTCAAGAGACGGACGTGCGATAATGTCTATCCGCGATAACCGTATAGCGGCGGAATCGACAGGAATCAATATAACAAAATATAAGATGCTCGGATTTGTTGTGTCTGCAGCGATAGCTGGAGCGGCAGGAGTGCTGTTCTCACACAATATCGCAACGATACAGGCGACAAGTCAGTATTTTGGGTATAACGTTTCGATCATGATCCTTGTATATGTAGTTCTTGGCGGAATCGGCAATATCCGCGGATCAGTCATCGCAGCATGCATCCTTTATCTGCTGCCGGAACTTCTCAGAGGTCTGAACAAATATCGTATGCTCATATATTCGATCGTGCTGATCGCGATGATGATCATCAACTGGTCACCGGCTGCTAAAGATTGGCGTGACAAGACTATAGCCAGGATAAAAGGGTGTTTTCACGGGAAAAAATCGGAAGCCTGAACAAAATTGGAACTTATAGAAGGGAGCAGGTTGATATGGCACTGCTTGAAGTTACGGATCTCAGTATTTCGTTCGGCGGTCTCAGAGCCGTTGACGATTTCAATCTGAAAATAGAAAAAGGAGAGCTCTATGGTCTTATTGGACCTAATGGAGCCGGCAAGACTACAGTCTTCAATCTTCTTACGGGCGTATATCGCGCGAATGAAGGTCTCATAAAACTTGACGGCAATGATATCACCGGACACAAAACTACGGAGATAAACAGGGATGGTATAGCAAGAACATTCCAGAACATAAGGCTTTTCAAGGATATGCCCGTTATTGATAACGTTAAGGTCGGACTTCATAACAGGTATCATTATGGCGCGCTTGAAAGCATGCTTCATGTCGGCAAGTATCATTCTATTGAGAAGGAGATGGATGAGGAAGCTATGAAGCTGCTCAAAGTATTCGGACTTGATGGGGAAAGCGATTATCTCAGTTCAAATCTTCCTTACGGCAAGCAGAGAAAGCTTGAGATAGCAAGAGCTATGGCAACTAACCCTAAGCTCCTTCTTCTTGATGAACCCGCAGCCGGAATGAACCCTAATGAGACGGCAGAGCTGATGGAAACGATACAGCTTATCCGTGACAAATTCAATATGACGATTCTTTTGATAGAGCACGATATGAAACTTGTTTCAGGAATCTGTGAGAAGTTAACGGTTCTTAATTTCGGACGCATACTTGCACAGGGCAGCACTAAGGAAGTACTTGCTAATCCTGAAGTCATTAAAGCATATATAGGAGAATAGATATGGCTCTTCTCGATGTTAAAGATTTAAGTGTATATTATGGAGTTATACAGGCGCTTAAGGGAATCTCGTTTCATGTAGATAAGGGCGAGATCGTAGCACTTATAGGTTCGAACGGTGCAGGCAAGACAACGACACTTCATACATTATCAGGACTATTAAAGCCGCAGAGTGGAACGATCATGTATAATGATCAGAATATCACGAAGCTCCCGGGGTTTAAGACAGTATCAATGGGAATGGCTCAGGTGCCCGAAGGACGGCGTGTCTTTGAGGACATGACGGTCGCAGAGAATCTGAAGCTGGGCGCGTACACGCGTAAAGACAAGTCAGAACTGGAAGATACGATAAAGTCAGTATATAAGAGGTTTCCCAGACTTGAAGAAAGAAAAGGACAGAGAGCCGGAACGCTTTCAGGTGGTGAGCAGCAGATGCTTGCAATGGGACGTGCGATAATGAGCCATCCGGACATTATCCTTATGGATGAACCGTCGATGGGACTTTCACCTATTCTGGTAAATGAGATATTTGATATAATACAGTCAGTAAATAAAGACGGTGTGACGGTACTTGTCGTTGAGCAGAATGCGAAGAAAGCACTTTCAGTAGCGGACAGAGCTTACGTTATGGAGACCGGAAAGATCATAAAAGAAGGAAAGGCATCAGATCTTCTGAATGATGACTCAATCCAGAAGGCATACCTTGGCGAATGAGGAGGGTGGCATGAAGAAGAATATCGTGATAACTATTGCACGTCAATACGGTTCGGGCGGGCGTACAGTAGGCGAAATGCTTGCAGAGAATCTTGGTATTCATTATTATGATAAGGAACTCATGAAGCTTGCTGCTGAAGAATCGGGCATCGCAGAAAAGCTTTTTGTGAACGCCGACGAGAACATCTCGAAGAAGAATCCGCTTCTTATGAAGATCATGAAGAGCGAATACAAAGGTAAGACGATGCCTCCGGAGAGCAGCGATTATACAAAGATGGAGAATCTCTTTAACCTTCAGGCGGATGTCATAAGAAAGCTGGCAGAGACAGAACCATGCGTAATAGTGGGACGTGCAGCAAATTTCGTACTGAAAGACTGCGATAATTCAGTAAGCGTATTTGTTCATGCACCGCACGATTTTCTTATGGCTGAGGCGGCGAAGAAACAGCCTATGCGCGGCAGGGAACTTGAGAAATTCATTGAGAAGACAGACAATAAAAAGGCTGAGTATTATAAGTATTATACCGGACGGGAATGGAACGATGCACGTGAATATGATCTGTGCCTTGATTCAGAAAGGCTTGGATACTATAAGTGTGTTGAAGAGATAAAGGCATATATCAAAGTAAGGTTTGGGGAAGACGTATTTGACTGACTGAATTATTGCAAAGCCGGATGCGTTGTATTGGGATGTATATATGATTGGGTGTAATTGTGACAGCTTTTTTGGGTACAGATAAAATGAATAAGAGAGCATCACATTTTTTCGTGATGCTTATTGCTGTTATAGTATTATGCATATGTGCTTTTCATTCGGTATTATTTGCCTCGGAAGTATCTGATACGAATGATATGATGCAGTGCATGACAGACGGCAGTATAGATGAAGTGCCGGGAATTCTGAAAGTCAGTCATATAAGGGCTGTTCTTCAGAATGAGACCTCGAATGGTTCGACCGATGTGTATAAGGACAATGAAGAAGCTCCGTGCTTCCTTCAGGTTTTTTCGCGTACGATAATAACGATCGATGACGTGATATTAGTAAGGATGGGATTAAACAGCCGGACTTTAGATCTTGTAAAAGTGCTGATGTTTGGCGGTTTTATGGACTGTATACATAATATTGACGGAATGAAGTGAACGCTGTTTCTGCTGCAAATAAAAACTAAGCGTAATATACGCAGAAACGGTGAATAAAATGATAGCAAAGATAACAGCGGTAGTGATCTTTCTGGCGATGTTCACTGTGATCATACTGGATAAGTTTGAACGTCAGTATGTATCACTTGTATGCGGACTGATCATGATGGTCGTAGTCTTCGGGGTTATGATGAGAAGCCCGAAAGCTATGATCGAAACATTGAATATAGGTTGTATTTTCAAGAAAAGTTTTTGGTACGGCGGGGGAAGTGAAGTTTCAGTCGGCATAAACTGGTCGACGATAGTTTTCATAGCCGGGATGATGATAATGGTAGAAGGAATGGCTAAAGCAGGCGTGTTCAGATGGCTCTGCCTTCGTATCGCCAAGCTGGTCCATTATCATACAGTTCCGATATTCCTGTGCTTTACAGTACTTGCGGCGTTTCTCTCAATGTTTATTGATTCGATAACAGTAATACTTTTCCTTGCAGCAGTAACAACAGAACTTGCGAGGACACTTAAGTTCGATCCTATACCGATGATCCTTTCGGAGATATTCTGCGCAAACCTTGGCGGTTCGTCAACGATGTGCGGAGATCCGCCGAATATAATCATTGGAACATCTCTTGGACTTACTTTTGGAGATTTCCTGACAAATACAGGAATGATCGCTGGTGTATGCTTTGCAGCAGCACTTATCTATTTCTTCCTGTGTTTCAGAAAAGAACTTAAGGCGAGCGAAGCAAACCGTGATCCCAATGTAGTTTATCCGGAGCCTAAAGAAGCGATAGAAAATAAGACTTCATTTGCAACGAGCTTAATGATATTTGCAGTAGC
>JAGPKJ010000055.1 GCA_018053995.1 Lachnospiraceae bacterium
GTCTTTTTGCTTATCCCGCTTGCACTTATCCTTCCGCACTTTATGGGTGTCATGGGTGTGTTCACCGCGGAAACTGTGGCCGACGCAACTGCAGCTATCTGCTGCACAACAATCTTCATCATAAAGTTTCCGAAGATCCTGAAGTCGTGCGAAGTAAAGTAGGATACCCGTGCAGATTGTATCGGCCAGGACTCGCTTGCGCTCAATCAGTTTTCTTCACCGTTCTTCCACCTAAGTATCTCTTTGAGATGCTCGGCTGTAGCTTTTTCCGCACCTTGATCTGTCGGGATATAATAGCGGCGATCATGAAGACTTTCGGGCAGACATTTCATGTGCGTAAGCTTTTCGGCTGTATCGTGTGCGTATTCATATCCTTTGCCGTAATCCAGATCTTTCATAAGTGTAGTAGGTGCATTGCATATCTGCAACGGAACCGGTTCAGCCGGCATATTGCGGATATCCTCCTTGCACTTTTCACAGGCCATGTAAAGTGCGTTAGACTTGGGCGCCATCGAAAGATAGACAACCGTCTCTGCCAGATTGACTTCGCATTCCGGAACCCCGATAAAATGGCATGCCTGATAGCAGTTTACTGCTACTGTCATCGCATTTGGATCTGCCATACCGACATCTTCACTTGAGAAGCGTATAAGACGTCTTGCGATATAAAGCGGGTCTTCACCGCCGTCAAGCATTCTCATCATCCAGTATACTGCCGCATCCGGATCACTGTTTCTCATTGACTTGTGAAGTGCAGAGATAATATTGTAATGTTCCTCACCCTTCTTATCATATAAAAGCGAGCGTTTTGAAACACACTGCGCAAGGCTCTCATCTGTAACATGAGTCTCCGCATTCTCATCGATATCACTGTTAAGGATTGACATTTCAAGTGTATTTAAAGCTGTTCTCGCATCTCCATTCGCAAACGATGCTATAGCGCGAAGACTCTCATCACTTATATCAATCTTTTGAAGTCCAAAACCACGTTTATCCGAAAGTGCATTTTTCAAAAGTTTCACAAGGTCATCTTCCGTAAGTGCCTTAAGTACGAACACTCTGCACCTCGAAAGAAGCGCTGAATTGATCTCAAAAGATGGATTCTCAGTTGTCGCGCCAATAAGAACGATGCTCCCTTTTTCAACAAATGGAAGGAATGCATCCTGCTGTGCTTTATTGAATCTATGTATCTCGTCAACAAAAAGTACAGTACGTTTACCCATCTGCCTGTTATTTTCTGCATCATTCATAACTGCTTTTATTTCTTTGATTCCACTCGTAACAGCACTAAAATTGACAAAATCAGCCTTTGTCCTATCAGCTATTATTCCTGCAAGTGTAGTCTTGCCTACTCCGGGCGGTCCCCAGAAGATCATCGACGACACATCATCATTTTCAATGATGCGCCGCAATATCTTCCCATTTCCCAGAAGATGCTCCTGCCCCACAAATCCATCAAGTGTCGTCGGTCTTATTCTGCTCGCCAGCGGCGCGCTGATCTGTCTGTCATCAAAGAGTGACATCTGTTCCATGTTCATGCCTGCTTTCTATGAACAAAACACCCAGAATCTCTCCTGGATGTTTTTCCTTAACTCAGTTTCTTTGCATATTCATACAACAAGCCAAGACCTTTTGCATTCTTCAATCTTCCTTCATCAATGCAACTGGCAAACCCGTTATACGAGCTAAACCCAAGAAGATATATCGCAGTCGCCATAGAAACATCTTTATCATCCATGACTATTTTATCTGCAATTGATTTTATCTCATCTACTACTGTATCTTTAGGCACTTTCACTTTGCTGCTTCGCTTTGATACTTCTGATATTACATTAGGAAGCGTCATACATATCTGAAAGAATGCATCTTCTTCGCCTGTGATCAGTGCATAAAACTGATCCAGACTGACTCTTCTGATTCTTTTATGTGATACCTTGCTATTATCTACCGTGGTACACCATTTGATATTCTGTGATTCTTTTGCTATAGCTTCAACTAAAAAGCATGCGCAATCGTCATCCTTTAACAGTTGATTCTGCATTTTGATATATGTCTTGCCCGCAGCAGACGAATTCATTGTATTATGTTTATTTTTCATTTCTACATATACGGTATGAACAATATCACCATCTGGAAGCTTTATTCCATCCTGATTCTTATATATGACATCCCACCCGCCTTCTTTTCCATTATCCGGCACATGACAGTTTTTCATATATTGAAAAATCCTTTGGTGAAAATATCCGATATCATTATTATTTGCTTTGTCACGCTGACGTGAAATTTCATTTTCTATAATTGCTTCCCAAGATAGACCATATACATTTTTATCAAAAATAAGTTTTATAGGATCGATAATATTTTTGTTGAACTTTACGATGTCATATGATTCAAGTTTTTCTCCGTATTTTTCAATCGTAGATTCGACATGTGCTTTGAAGTCTTCTTCCGATATGAAGTCGATTCCCCATTCCATTTGACTACCCCCTCAAGTGATCTATATAGCTCGGTTGCAACATCATATGCAAGATTTACCGGCACTGCATTGCCTATCTGCTTATACATTGACATAATGCTGCCGCAGAATTTCCAATCATCTGGAAAGCTTTGTATCCTTGCATTCTCGCGGATTGTAAACGGTCTTGCCTCGAGTGGATGGCATCTCTCCGTCTGCTTCTGCGATGGTGATGTAAGTACTGTAAGAGAAGGCTCGTCCATGCTCATACGACGCAGAATTCCTGTTCGACCGCCTCCCATGTTCCAGCAGCTCTTCATGTACTCTTTCGCAAGCTTAGGATCTATATCACGCCAATACCCGCCAGGAGGAACAAGTTCAAAAAGTTTTCTTTTCTTGTCACCATATGGAGTTCCCACACTATCTGGAACATCCTTAAGAACATCTCTCAGTACCGGTTTATAATCATGCGGAATAGGAAAATCGAATGTTGTTTTATCCTTAAGATCATCCCTGATACCAACAGTAATCAGCCTTTCACGCTTTTGAGCATTTCCATAATCCCATGCATTTAATATCTTTTTCTGTATGCTGTATCCTTCATTTTCAAAAACTCTCAATATAGTTTCATATGTCCTGCCATGATCATGTGTAAGCAGTCCTCTGACATTCTCAAATAAAAACATCTTAGGCTGTAGTTTTCTAAGAAACATGGCATAGTGATAAAACAATGTTCCTCTTGTATCTTCAAATCCTAATCTTTTCCCTGCGTAACTGAATGCCTGACATGGTGCACCTCCCGATAACAGATCGAGTTCGCCTTTTTTTATATGAAAATATTTTTCCAGGTCGAGACATGAAATATTCGCTATATCATCACATATCACATTCCATTTTGGTCTATTAGATCTTAGCGTGTCACAAGCATCTTTATTAAACTCAATCAGCCCGATCGTATCAAAACCGGCTTTCTCTACGCCCAGTGCCAAGCCGCCGGCACCAGCAAATAATTCAAGTGTAGTAAACATTACAATACCACCTTATCCAAGTCTTTGATCTATTCCTGTCATTCCTCTACATAATATCATGATAAGCATGCCAAATGTACTTTTTATTTGATTGCATATATGTTTTTACTGTTTACGCTTATTATAGATTTTGAAAAGTCCAATTATTTACCCTTCATAGCGATTTACACAAATTATAATATTATCATGCAAGTGCCTGAAACTTTCTAAATGCACTACCGTAGCTGGAAATCACGTGGCATATCGTATATAATATCATGACGTGGCTATCAAAAATAATGATTGTATACTTGGTTGTCTCAAATCATCTGAAAGGAAATCAGATAAATGAATATATTCCAGAATTGCCTTTTTGTTGCGCTCGGCGGCGCGATCGGTGCTGTCTGTCGGTATCTGATAGGACTTATACCATTCAGACACGGAAACGACTTCCCGATAAATACACTGCTGATCAATGTTGCCGGAGCATTTATCATCGGAATAGTATTTGCACTCGCCGCCAAAAACATAATGCAGAATCCTCACACGATACTTCTCCTGAAAACTGGTATCTGCGGCGGATTTACAACATTTTCAACGTTCTCGCTAGAATCTGAACAGCTCTTTGCAAAGGGACATCCGGTCACAGGACTCTTTTATATAATTCTCAGCGTAATATTATGTATAGTTGCAGTATTTTTAGCACAAATATTCATAGATAAAATATGAAAGGCAAAAAAAGATGCAGAAGATCCTTCTTATCGACGATATTGGACAGATAGAGGCTGAACTCGAAAAAGATACGGTAAAATATATATCTGAGCGGCTGACGGAAACATATGAGGAATTTGACAACTATTCAATCATCTCATTTGATATGTATGAAAAAAAAGATGGCGACGGTACCCCGCAGGTACTCGTATATACGGATCGCGAGGATCTATTCTTCCTCTGTGAAAATAAGACCTGCCTGGAACGTGTAAAACCTCTCATCCCGGAAAATGAGACAAATGAAAGGGCTCTGTGGCTGTTCTTCCGAAATATCTTAAGTGGCGATATGTCAAAGCTTGAATTCCTCGAAGACGAGATAACTGAATGCGAAAATGCTGAGATCAGTTCAGCACTCAAATCGCCTGAAGACTACCTTGAACTGATCATAGAATACCGTAAGACGCTCATTAAACTCAAACGCTACTATGAACAGCTTTCTGATGTATTCATAAATATCACTGACAGCGAAAACGGCATATTATCAGACGCGTCTCTCCGTCACTTCGAAGTCCTTGAACATCGCACTACCAAACTTCTACAGTATGTAGTTAATATTAGAGACTATGTGACTCAGATGCGAGAAGCTTATCAAGCTCAGATTGATATCGATCAGAACAAAGTAATGAAGATATTCACTGTGATCACAGGAATCTTTCTTCCACTGACGCTTTTGGTCGGATGGTATGGAATGAATTTCGCGGCAATGCCTGAACTCAAATGGAAATACTCATATCCTTTATTCATAATCGTATGTATTGCAGCTGTTATTTGTCTTACTGCATACTTCCATAAAAAGAAGATGTTCTGATCAGATCAAAAATGAGCAGACTGTCTGAGACTATCTCAGTCAATCTGCTCATTATTTATGTGACGATGACGTCTTTTATTCATCAGATACGTCATTCCAATTCAAACACCGCAATAATCACAATGGTAACGCATGTAATGATTTCCTGACATTTTATCAATGTCGTGTTTATGACAGCCGTGTCATTATTTTTCAATGAGTTCATTCACACATTATACGTCATAAATATTTCTATCAATGTCTTCTCACATTCCAAAGCATTAAAGAACATCTGCTATTATTATATCTTCTGTCATCATACCCGATATATAAATCTAATTTTTGATGAACACATACATAATATATAAATCTGTCATTTTGCAGTATCTGCTAATTAATGTCTGCTCAATGACGGCCTGATCTTTAGGTCAGTCATTTTACAGTATATATGCTGCTTCCAGATCGTCTCTGGAATGCAGATCGAACCTTGAAAATATCATTATCATATATTGGCACAAAGAGACCACTGTCAGGTGGTCGATGTTCATCGCCAAAATAGACAGTGCGATAGAACTCTTTGTCGTACGATCGAGCTTTGTGCGGATAAGTCCCATACTGTATGCTCTCTTTGCCAGACTGAAAGCTCTTTCTACTGCCACTCTGTCTGCATTATCAATGTATTCGAGCTTTTTATCCGCGCTCTGGTCTTTCTTCGGTCTCCCAAGTGATGGTCCTGAAAGTCTTATGCCGTGCTCTTTACAGTACTGCAGGTTGATACGGCTGCGATATATCTTGTCCGCAAGTATCCGCTCGGGATATCTCCCGGTGCGATCTTTATACCTTTCTGCCGCATCCACAAGCACATCGCTTTCGTTGTACGCATCAAACGATAGCTTTTCTATCCTTCCAAGACCGTTCTCGTCAAGGCTGAGATCAAACTTTGCTCCGAACTCTACAGGAGCAGATGCTTTGCCTCTAACGATAGGTCTGATATATGGCTGGCTGATACTGACTATCCTGCCAGGTACTGAATGTACGTTATTGTCATACATGTACTTCTGTTGTTCATAGAGCTTTTTTATTGTCTCAAGCAGAAGCTTATGCCTGGAAGAGAGCTCTTTGCCTTCGTTCACAAATTTTATGACAAAGTTCATATCGCGTCTGATGTATTGCAGCTGTTTCTTTATTGCTTTACGGATCTTCCTGGTCGTACGTTTCTTGCTCCTGGCGATGTTCAGGTAATCTCTACGTGCAAGTTTTCTGTATGTGCGTGGCTTATCAGTGTTATAGATGCAGCAGATCTCATCTATCATTGATTCAAGATGTTCTCTTGAACCGTTAAGGAGACTGATATCCTGTGGGAACTCAATGTTCTGAGGCGCGCATGTCGCATCGATGATCATGGTGCCGCTGTTATCTGATGTCGGAGATGATGCTCCCTTATCATCGCTTCCATCACCTTCAGGCGGCTCGGGCTTATCAGGAGTATTGTATTCAATGATCATCTCATTGATATCACCAAGTATATCGTCCGTCAGCCGCTTTCTAAATTCAACAAGCAATGATGGGACATACGGCGGTAGATTTGAAAATTCCGGAAGTCCGATGAAGAACTGAAAGTAGGGGTTCTCCATGATCTCCTGAACAAGTTCTCTATCGGAAAAGCCAAGTTTCTTCTGGATCAGCAGTGATCCAAGTGCCATACGTAAAGGTTTTGCCGGCATCCCGGTCGTACTCGGAAAAAGCTCCGCATATTTCTTTTCGATCTTATCCCACGGTATCGTCTCCGTTTCTTTTATCCAGCGGTTGTCTGGATTCATCTTTAGACCAAGTGGCTGATTGAAATCTGCGAGACCTAATTGACGATAATGATCTTTTCTATACATGATGGCTCTCCTGAGATGCAAGGTTTTTAGAGGATATATCTGATTTTCTATGCATCTCTATTATACTACAAACAGCCACTAAATGCAGTAAATATGCGGCTTGCGCGATATTTTTATTGTTCAAAAGCAGACATTAATTAGGCTGCATCATTCTGCGGTATCCACCAGTTCTGCTCCGTCTACCGGCAGCTTTTTATACATCCTGAAAGCAACGAACGCTATTGCCGCTGTTATGCATGCCATCAGCAGTTCCACAAACGCCGTATTTTTTATAACTGCTCTCTGATAGAGTACCGCTGGAACATCTGCCAGCATATGAAGTGCTATTGCAACCGGATACAGATATTTCTTTCCGATGACCTTTACTGCCGTATATACAAATACTGAAAGTGATATATGAAGTACAGATGCGATCAACCTTTCAACGACGCCCATCATAAGGGTTCCAGCGCTAATCGACGAGGTCGCAGCAGCATTACCCACCGCCGGATTATAAAGCATCACAAGATATGATATAGCTCCCATCCCTGTCACACACAGGATCTCGCACGATGTATGTCCGATTCCATATGTCACTGCATCCTTACGTTTCCAGCAGTCTTTCAGCCATTTATCGAAAGCCACATATCTTCCGGTCTCTTCAAAGAATCCGGCAGCAAAGCATCCATATAATGCATATGCCCACGTATGCGTTGTAATGTACTTTGAACCTGACCACGGTATCACGAGAAATATCGCATGCATCACCTGTTCCAGTACCATTGCAAATAAAAGAAATGTCAGAACGCCTATCCAAAAAGGCTTTATTCTCGCTCCCGTCTTCTTTTCCCATGTCATGATCATGATGACCGGCAACAAAAAGATAACTATCGTATAAATCCATACTCCTACCATTGTCATAAAACCTTACCTCCGATATTATTCTATTTTCATATGATACGAGTATTATATGACCAATATGTGAATGAAACAATGTAAGCCGTCTCACGACACAGTACATCATATGACAACACTACTAGATGATCATCATATGATGTCTGCAGAGACAGAACTCTATGCATATACACAGAATCCCGAAAGAAAAAGCAAAGATTTTTTTATATTTTCTGCATAAATAACTTACAAGGGAACCCCTCAACGTAAATGTCAGAATACAAATACGCTTTATTTAATATAGCAAACAAATGTGCACTGGTATACGTCATAATAAACAAAAAAATTCAATGTAAAAGTATGTATTCACATAATTAAGTGTCTTCAAAGCCGCACTAGCTAAAGAAAAAATCCATTTGTGCAATTTTTCAAATCATTTAAAAATTCATTTAAAAAACTGCATTAAAAAATTCCCGCACCGATTTATATCGATACGGGAAATAATTACATTTATTATGAATATTTAGGCTGATTACTGCATTTTTTTTGCAGATTCAATTGCCATTCTTGCAAAACGACAGAATTGTGGCGGAAATCATACATATATTGTATAACTATTCAGCTCAGCACCATTCTGTCATTGACAGCTCCTGTACTTCCAGCCTCTTCAAATTTGCGAAGAAGATCTGAGACTTCAAGCTTCTTCTTTTCTTCACCTGAGACATCATATATGATCTCACCTTCATTCATCATGATGAGTCTGTTGCCATGCGTAATGGCATCACGCATATTATGTGTGACCATCATTGCTGTAAGATGATTCTCATTTATTATCCTGTCTGAAAGATCAAGCACTTTCTTTGCTGTCTTTGGATCAAGTGCCGCTGTATGCTCATCAAGAAGAAGCAGATCCGGCTTCTCAAGTGATGCCATCAGAAGCGTTATCGCCTGTCGCTGTCCACCTGAAAGGAGTCCTACTTTTGACGAGAGCCTGTCCTCAAGTCCAAGATCAAGTGACTTAAGAAGCTCAACATAATGCTCCCTCTCATTTTTGGAAATTCCAAGTTTCAGTGATCTTGCCTTTCCGCGTCTTGCTGCGAGTGCAAGATTCTCTTGTATTTCCATCGTTGCAGCAGTTCCCATCATCGGATCCTGGAACACACGACCGATGTACTTTGCTCTCTTATGTTCCGGAAGCCATGTAATATCATGTTCGTCAAGTACGATCGAGCCCGAGTCTATCGGCCAAACACCAGCTATCGCGTTAAGCATAGTTGATTTGCCGGCACCATTTCCTCCGATGATCGTACAGAAATCACCATTATTAAGTGTGAGGTTAACACCATTCAGCGCCTTCTTCTCATTTATCGTACCAGGGTTGAATATCTTACAAAGACCTTTAATCTCAAGCATTGGCTTTCCACCCCTTCCTGTGTTTTGCATTCTGTCTGTATTCCTTGATTGCCGGAAGCGACATGAATATCGCAACGATTATAGCACTGAACAGCTTCAGGAGATCTGACTTAAGTCCGAGCTGAAGTACTATCTGAATAACTATGAAATAGATAACTGCGCCTGTGACTGATGTGCACAGCTTGAAAGCAAAGTTATGCCTGGCTCCGAATATGACTTCTCCGATGATAACGGCCGCAAGTCCGATGACGATCGCGCCTCGCCCTGAATTGACATCCGAATAGCCCTGATACTGAGCCATAAGTCCGCCGGCTAGTCCAACGAGACCATTGCCGATCACAAGTCCTATCCGTATAGCCCTGCCTGTATTGATTCCCTGTGCGCGCGACATGTTCTGATTACATCCTGTAGCACGTATAGCACTTCCTATCTCTGTTCCAAAGAACATGTACAGTATCGCTACTACTGCTGCGACAAATAAGAGAGCGATCAGGATTGTCTCTCCGACAAACCTTATGCTTACTATAAGCGGATATTCATCGACGCTGAGCGGCTGTGTAGACTTATGCATTACTTCCATATTCACGGAATACAGACCAAGCTGTGTAAGTATTCCTGCGAGTATCGGCGGTATCTTGAATACCGTATGAAGCAGTCCCGTAACATATCCTGCGAGCATTCCGGCTCCTATTCCAAGGAGCAGTGCCACTGATACATCGCACCCGTTTATGACTGCCATAACAGTTACAGCTCCACCAAGTGAAAAGCTTCCATCTACTGTCATATCGGCAAAGTCAAGAACCTTGAACGTTATGTAGACACCGATCGCAAGTATTCCCCAGATCAGTCCCTGTGCCAGGACTCCCGGTAGTGCATTTATAAATGCTGCCATAAAAAAACTCCATTCTGCCGTAATAGTATCACGGCTTCTATTTCTTACACCCTTTTTGCATAAAGCTGCAATTGCGTTATGATGCTACGTCACAAGGTCACTCTGCTTATCACGTAAACATGATCAATGCGACTTGCAGTCGCATAAGAATGACTTTTGAAACTTACATCATTATATTACTTCTCAACACACAATACTTATTGTAACATATCAAAAAGCACGCGTGTAGTATAGATTACACGCATGCTTTCTCATATATTCTGTTATCGATGATGCGGGTGTCAAAAGTAACAATTGTGTTATGATGCTACGAATTGCTTCGCTTCCTTCGGAAGCTTGCGCAATTCTGTAAACACACGGAATCCGCTGATTTGCTACGCAAATCGCTACAATCTGCGGTGCTTTTCCGCAGATTCATCGTCTGTTTAGACGTGTCATATCATCACTCTGACATATCAAGTGCTGTAAGTCCATCAAGCTTTGCTGTATCCCAGTTCAGAGCCTTTGCAACATCAGGGTTGTACTCAGGAGTGATGTTGTCAGATACGAATTCGATAGGCATATCTGCAGGGTTCTTGCCATTCTTAAGGATATCAACAGCCATCTCTCCAGCTTTTACTCCAAGATCATAATAGCTGATACTGAGAGTTGCAAGACCGCCTGTCTTGCACATATTCTCTTCGCCACAGATAATCGGGATTCCTGCCGGAATAGCTACGTTCTTAACAAGTTCCATATTATTTGCCATTGTATTATCAGTAGGAATATAGATGCAGTCACATTCCTGTGTTGCACTCTTTACGACTGCCTGAACTTCATTTGAATCAGACGCTGTATATTCCTTATACTTGATTCCTACCGCATCGAGTTCTTTCTCTGCAAGCTGTGCCTGGAATACTGAGTTAGGTTCTGCGCTGCAATATATGATAGCAACATTCTTTGCATCAGGATCAACCTGTGTAAGAAGCTTTATCTGCTGGTCTACAGGTGCAAGATCTGAGCATCCTGTAACATTTCTGCCGGGCTTGTCATTAGAATCAACGACGCCTGCTGTAACGTAGTCTGTAACTGAAGTCCCAACGATCGGAATATCTCCGGTTGCCTGTGAAGCTGCGATAAGAGCTGATGTTGCATTTGCCATGATAAGGTCTTCGCCGCTGCTTACGAAATTGTTTGCGATCATTGTGCAGTTAGCCTGCTCACCCTGAGCGTTCTCATAATCGAATGTTACCTTGTCTCCGAATTCATCTGTGAGAGCTTTCTTGAATCCTTCAGTAGCCTTATCAAGAGCCGGATGCTCAAGCTGCTGAATGATTCCGATCTTATATGTCTTGTCACTGTCTGCTACAGCTGTTGTGCTCCCTGCCGCGGCTGATGCTGTCGCGCTTGCTTCTGTAACTGCTGCTGATGCCTGCGTAGAAGCTGCTGATGAAGCTTTTGCATCAGATCCTGATGCTGTGTGACCACACCCTGCTGTCGTCATAACCATTGCGGCACATAATACCGCTGCGATGATCTTCTTTTTCATAATTGTCCCTCCCTGCTGCCGACTTTGAGAGATACATCTTTCATCTTGATCTCTCATCATCTCTGTCCTTTGCCTGCTGTCTCTTGATCTGCTGTTCTTGCCGATAATTCGAATCGATCAGCAAATCCTTCCTAGTTTAGTGCTTAGACGCTTTAAATTGTTAAAGTGCATATTGATAATATATAACAAGACACGGATATTTGCAAGACATAATAACTGGATTACAGATATAATAATTGGATTCCAGACAATAATTGGATTACGGACAATAATTATATTCGGATAATAATTGGATTCCGGATAATAAATGGATTCGGGACAGATGCAAAATTGGATTACGCAAAAAATCAGGATATGTATAAATTGGGCTACATATAAATTTGAAGTTACATACTCCATCATTAATTATGCAGTATCTACAAGCTAATATCCCACATATACTGCATTTTTGCTTCAGCTTATGATGACCCCCAAATAAGCTACAGTATCCACGGAAAAAATCGTCTCACATACTGCAATAAAACAATCTCAACTGGGGTCTCACTCTTCAAATTGCAGTACTCACAATATGAATGCTCTTATATACTGTATTTTTTTCTTTAAAATATGTGATTTCTTTGATTTGACCCCTAATCCGCAATCAAAAATGCAGTACCTGTAACAATTAAATCTCTCTATACTGTAGATCATTTTAGAGAGAAAAAAAGTTGCAACAAAAATACAGTACGGTGCAAGAAATGTTCTCCAAATACTGTATTTCATGATAGTGATTCAACATAGTGATTTCAAGATAGCAATTTCAACATAGTGATTTCAAGATAGCAATTTCAAAATAGCAATTTCAAAATGATGAGATTTCAAGATAGTTATTTTACTGAAGCTTTCCTTTGGCATCTGCGCAAAAAAATGGCTCCAGGTATCGGTTGCACGGCCTGAAGCCATTTATACGAGAGAAACGGGTACTATCAGTTTGCCTTCTTCTTAGATACTACATCGAATACTACGGCTGCAAGAAGAACTGCACCTTTTACGACCTTCTGCCAGTTGGCATCAACACCCATGATAGACATACCAAGGTTAAGAACACCCATAAGTACGGCTCCTACCATGACTCCGCCGACCGTTCCGGTTCCGCCATATGCGGAAGCACCACCGATGAAGCATGATCCGATAGCATCCATTTCGTAGTTCGTACCGGCTGTAGGATTGGCTGAGTTAAGACGAGCCATTACTACCATTGCTGTAACTGCTGAAAGGAAAGCCATGTTGGCATATGCGAAGAAATATACTTTATTTGTATTGATACCTGAAAGTCTTGTTGCCTTTTCGTTGCCGCCTACTGCATACAGATGACGACCTATCGTAGTCTTGCTTGTGATATATGAGTAGATAAGGACGATCACTGCGACCCATATAAGTATTACCGGGATTCCTTTGTACTGTGACAGTTTGAACATAAAGAAGAAAATGACTGCACACAGAAGGACTGTCTTTATAAGGCATGATGTAAGCGGTTCATTCTCATAGCCTTTCCTCGTACGCTGTGCTCTTGCGCGCATCGTCATAAAGATATATACGACACCGATCAGCAGCCCTACTACAAGGCATGTGATGTTCAGTCCGCTTCCATGAAATAGATCAGGTACATAACTATTGAACATATTCAGGAACTTGTCCGGCATAGGAGCTATTGTGAGTCCCTGCAGAACTACGTTGCTGAGTCCTCTCCATATGAACATACCGGCAAGTGTTGTGATAAATGGCGGTACTTTGACATAAGCAACGAGAAAGCCCTGCCATACACCTATCAGAATACCAACGATCATCATGACTATGATTGCCACTGGTATCGGAACATTATGCTTTACCATCAGTATTGCGCCGATAGCTCCAACGAGACATACGACACTGCCGACACTAAGATCGATGTTGCCGCCTGTCAGTATACAGAGCAGCATACCTGCTGCCAGTATAAATACGTATGCGTTCTGTGAGATAAGGTTATTC
>JAGPKJ010000148.1 GCA_018053995.1 Lachnospiraceae bacterium
ATTCTATATATAGTCTTGTGCCCTTTGATTTCTCCTTTTTCAATCGCTACCGCTTCATTTAATCCCTTCATAAGTTCATCGTAAATTTTACTCACTTTATACGCCTCCGGATCGTTCAATATTAAAGTCTGAAGCTTCAAAAGATCATCATCTGTAAAACCAAGTGAATACCACTTCTTCGTAAATGATGGAACTTCGATAAATGCTCTTACCATATTTCTCCTTTCATTTTACCCTATAATATAGGGATGGCGCAATATGAATTTTATTACCACTCGATCGTTCGATTTTGAGTTGTTTATACTCATATGAGAGTGAAAAACATACAAGCTCTGTTTGAATGCTACGAGTTGATTTACACATCTTCTATAAATATGTTCGTGTGAATATCCGGCACGATTATGCCAAAGATAAAACCGATAGTAGAATTCTACTTTACCAAACAGACAAATGCAATAAAAATCTGTCTGTAATACTTTGATCTGTCTGTAATACTTTGATTCAAAAATATGATGTGAGTGTCAGCAACATGACACTTGCATCAAATAATTCTTTTTCATATAATCAGCGTCCATCTGATGCCCCTCGCTACGCGCAGTTCGGCATCCCTGTAATGATTACCCGGATTGCTCTCGTAGATAGTATTGATTCCCTGTGCGCAAAGGTATCGCTCAATCTCTATAGTGTTATCTTCCACCTGGGCAAGAAGCGGGTTGCGCGTGCGTCTCTCCTTATCTCCAAGCGACAGATACACCGAATTTATGTTGTGTGATATCTGGTGAGATTTTATGAATTCCATGATGTCCGGATACCACAACGATCCGGACGCAGATATGATACCTGAAAATAGATCAGTCCGATAAGCAGCATAGACAGCAAATAATCCCGCGAGAGAATAGCCTGCAAGGAAAACCCTTCCCGGCGTTTTAATTCCATCAGATGATGCACTGCAGCTGACCCAATCTCCCGCAAGAGTCGTCCCGCCCGCCGCGCCTGCTATAGAAGCAGCCCCGTATACTGCCGGCATTATCTCGTCCGTCAGCTTTGTGAGATACGCGTCCGCGCCGCCCGAGCATGCCTCATCATTTGAGAAGATCGGCGGAATCTCCCACGGCGACATCTCCTTATTCCAGTTAACATCATTTATTACGGCAAATAAAAACGGTGGGCACTTGATATTCCTGCACTCTTCCCACACCCTGCTGCCCTCGCCATGAACAGCATGATAGATCACTAGCGGCAATTCAATTTTCCGGTCACTTTGCATGCCGCCAAATATCTCGATTTTTTTCCCTGCTGCAGTTATCTCTCGTTTCTCATCATCTATCATGTTGTCTCTGTTCACTTTATCTTCATTGTGAGCGATATGCGCTTCTTTGCTTCATCAACAGAAATAACCTGCACGTTAACGACATCACCGACGCTCACAGCTTCAAGCGGATGCTTTATATATCTGTCGCATATCTGCGATATATGCACGAGTCCATCCTGATGAACCCCGATATCTACAAACGCACCAAAATCAATGACATTCCTTACCGTTCCCTTTAATATCATACCCGGCTTCAAGTCCTTCATGTCCATTACATCGCTGCGAAGTACCGGCGCCGGCATACTCTCTCTCGGATCCCTCGACGGTTTTTCAAGTTCACTCATAACGTCAGTAAGCGTTATAGTTCCTATCCCCAGTTCTTCTGCGAGCTTTGCCCCGTCTTCCGACTTTGTGCTGACCGATATAAGCTTCCTGCCCGTTCCCGTCTGTGCGTTTCTTACATCGTCCATGGTAAATGAAAACTTCTTCATTAGTTTTTTGACTGCATCATAAGATTCCGGGTGAACGCTTGTATTATCGAGCGGGTTATCTCCACCCCTTATCCTGAGAAATCCTGCGCACTGTTCATATGCCTTCGGTCCAAGCTTAGGAACCTTAAGAAGCTGTCTTCTGTCTCTGAATTTTCCATTTGACTCACGATACTCCACTATATTCTTAGCGGTCGTCTTAGTGATTCCTGAAATATATCCAAGAAGAGAAGCTGATGATGTATTAAGATCGACTCCCACATTGTTCACGCAGTCCTCGACCACTCCAGTCAATGATTCTCCCAGTTTCTTCTGATCCATATCATGCTGATACTGACCTACTCCTATCGATTCCGGATCTATCTTGACGAGCTCCGCAAGCGGATCCTGCAGTCTGCGTGCTATAGATGCCGCGCTTCTCTGCCCGACATCAAACTGTGGAAATTCTTCTGTAGCAAGTTTGCTCGCAGAATAAACCGATGCACCGGCCTCGTTCACAATCACGTACCTGACAGGCGTGTCAATTTCTTTTATAAGTTCAGCTATTATCTGCTCTGACTCCCTGGAAGCAGTACCATTTCCTACAGAAATAAGTGACACGTTGTACTTTTTTATCAGTTCCTTCAGTATCTTCTTTGACTCCTCTATCTTATTCTGCGGAGCGGTAGGAAATATGACTTTAGTGTCAAGTACTTTACCTGTCTCATCTACTATCGCCAGCTTGCATCCCGTTCTGAATGCAGGATCCCAGCCAAGTACTGTCTGTCCTGTGATAGGCGGCTGCATCAATAACTGTTTCAGATTTTTTCCAAATACCGTTATCGCACCTTCCTGTGCTTTATCAGTCAGTTCATTTCTGATATCACGTTCTATCGCAGGGGCGATAAGACGATCATAGCTATCCCTTATGGCTTCCTTTATGACTGGTGTGGTCACTGTGTTATCCGACACGAGTACATGTTTCTCAAGATACTGGATTATCCTGTCTTCCGGTGCTTCGATCGAAACACTGAGCACTTTTTCATTTTCGCCTCTGTTAAGTGCGAGCACTCTGTAACCCGCAGCTTTTTTTACAGGTTCGGTGAAATTATAGTACATCTCATATACACTCTCTGCTTTCTCATCTTTCGCTTCACTCCTGATGAGTCCGTCAGCAAACGTTACATTCCTGATAAATGAACGATATTCTGCGCTGTCAGCGATTCTCTCCGCTATAATATCTTCAGCGCCCGCGACTGCTTCGGTCACATCATTTACGCCCTTTTCCGGATCAACGTATTGTCTTGCGATATCTGCAATATCCTTAACTTCGCTGATATCTCTTACATCACCACTTACATCACTGCTGTCTCTTACATCACTGCTGTCTCTTACATCACTGTTTTCACTTGTACTGCTGATACTTTCTTTCTTGCCCTGCGCCATAATGAGATCAGCCAGCGGCTCCAGTCCTTTTTCACGTGCTATCCCGGCTCTCGTTCTCCTTTTAGGTCTGTACGGAAGATACAGATCCTCTACAGACACGAGTGTTTCTGCGCTTTCTATCTGCTTTTTTAATTCCTCGGTAAGCTTCCCCTGCGAATCTATGCTCTCTATAACAGCCGCTTTTCTCTCTTCCAGACCGCGAAGATAGACAAGTCTTTCGGACAGATTACGAAGCACTTCGTCATTTAATGAACCCGTTGCTTCCTTTCTGTATCTTGCGATAAATGGGATTGTATTCCCTTCATCTATAAGTTTCACAGCCGCCTCTGTCTGCTGTCTCCTTATTCCAAGTTCATTTGTAAGCTCGCCGATAATATCCATTTTTCATTTTCCCCGCTTTCATTTTCAATACTGAAATTATATCGGCTGTCTGCATTTTGTACAAGTCATATATGCATTTGATCAAGTCATATACCCATAGTTTTTTTTGTAAAAAAGTGCTATTATTTATTTGTATACTTATGTTTATAAGACAATGATGTGATGATACAACATAACGTTTTGAAAGACAGGATCAATACATGGATACCGGCAATAACTGGAATCAAAATACAAATGAACAGAACAACAACTGGAACCAGAATTCAAATGGACAGAACAACGGCTGGAACCAGAATACAAATGGACAAAACAACGGCTGGAACCAGAATGCAAATGGACAGAACAACGGCTGGAACCAGAATGCAAATGGTCAGTTCGGTGGATATAACAGCTATCCGATGCCCGGTGCAGGTTTTATAAATGCCTCATATATATGCGGCAC
>JAGPKJ010000056.1:0-3655 GCA_018053995.1 Lachnospiraceae bacterium
TTTCGTACTCTTTGGTATCGCCGCGATATTCATGATCGCTGCGACGCGTATACTTCCTACAGGAAAGAGAAATAAAAAATCAGCGCAGGACGAATGGGACAATGCCTGCCGCGAGATGGACGGATATGTCAGGTCTGTCGAGACATCCGGTCATCCATTTCCCGTTCAGTCACATTATGCGCATCCGATCGTGATAAGACGTATGATACGTGTCGTAAGGGAAGGCAAAGCTGATAATGCTATAGATGCACTCAATATTATGGAGGAAGAATTAAAGGGGCTTGATTCATCTGTTAAGGTTACGCAGGAAGAGCACGATGAAGTCGTTGCGATAAAACCGATGTTCCTTCTATGCGATTACAAATAGTTTTTTTATGAGTGTAGAGACAGCACCGGCGAGCTGATCGGTCTGTCTTATGCGGACAAGATCATCAGAATATATCCGCGCGGCATTTTCCGCGCAAGCATCTCTGCCGCTGAATACGGCCATAACATGTATACCATTCTTCTTTAGAACAGAAACTTCGTTGGCAGTGTCTGTTATAGCGGCATTGCCGCCGTAGTCTTTTGACAGTCCATATTTTCCTTGCGCAGCCGCACGTTTTAGATCATTCGGACTTGCGTCAGTAAGTATTATGAGCAGTTTCGTAGAAGCATGACTCTGCGCTGCGATATATCCTGCTGCGCGGAGAGCGAGCCCGTCACGGTTCCAGCCGGCTGCACTGTATCTGAAAATATTTCGCATATTTTCAGGGTGGGTTTCATCCGCAAATATGCGGGTTATCGTATAACCGCGAAGGCTGCAGAAACTCATGACTTGTACCGGTATATGGCAGCGCGTGAGCGCAGAACCGATTATATATCCTTGTGCTGCAGTCTCTTCCTGAACTTCACGTCTTGATGCCGAGGAATCAAGGAGCAGTGTTACTGATATGTCTGGAGCAGCATCCTCTTCGGTATGAAGAAACAGATGTGAGCTCCCGAGGATATCAGCTTTCCAAACGATATCAGGTTCAAGCTTTCCGGTAAGCGAATGGTGTACAAGTAGTGATCTGCGGGATGTAAAAGCCGCACGTACGCGTTCAGATAGATTATGGATGATCTGATCATACATATCTGAGCGATCATCATAATACTTTTTATTTCTTTTATATTGTTCATTCATCTCAAAAGCAACATGATCGCAGACAGCATTACCTGATGAAATGCCGGAACGGGTGCCGTCAGTGAACCAAAGATGACATGTCTCATGTATTCCGTTACACATTTCATTTTCGATCAAACGATTTTTTTCAGGAGAGATAATAGAACGTCCAAAACAGTTTTCTATATAGATGCGATCATTTTCGGCTGTAGTATCGGAGATATAAGATATCAGTCCTTTACTGCCGGAATAAGATACACCGCTGTCTTTTTGAGAATCTGTTTTTAGATCATTAAACTGCAGAGAATCGGAGCGTCTTATCTCTGCCGGAACGAATTTAGAGAGGAATGAAGCAGTGCGTTTCCCTATATGCAGCCGCAAACCATGCTTCTCTTTTATTTTGCCATCATAATGATAATAGGATGAAAAAACACGGTGCATTGACGAGATGATATTGTCAGTAGAAAGATCAGAGCCGCAGTCCAAAACGGATGCAAGTCTTTTTTCAGCAGGAGTCATGACAGGCATATGTTTACCCAGAACGCTGCTCCATCTGGCGGACTGCATAGTGTAGACAAGGTTATTATTGACCATCCACTGCTGACGTGAAAGGGTCTGTTCTTTTTTGAAAAAAGATTTTGCGAATTCGATGCGTAGTTCTTTGAGCGCAGGCCGTTCACCAGTCTCCGATTCGCGTGCATATGCACCACTTTCAAGCATCAGCCATACTAGGTCATCAAAAGATTCGCTCCTGAAATCACTGCTGTATGAAATGAAAAAACGGTCAAGCTTTTCGTGGTCATACCATTTGTACACAAGTCCGACGATACAGTCAGCATAGAGATTCGGGCTGCCATCATCGTTATATGACAGGAATGAAGGTTTAAAGGAATAATCACCCGAGGAATTCCAGGCTATATTCTGAGCTTTGCGTTCACTGCCGTGTTTATTAATCTGTTCATCATATTTTTCCAATGTAACAGCCTCATAGATCATTTCAGATCTTGTGGTGTCATGCCGATCTATTCTCCAAAGACCTGTGAATATGACATTTTATGTCCGATGCGCGAATTTATAACGTCACGGACGAGCCCACGCTCATATTCGTCAAATGTTTTATTTACAATACACATCTCGAGCGTACGATCCGCAGGAATCCCGGTCTGTATCAGACGTATTGCATCAAGCAGCCCACGCAGGTCAAGCGCTTTTGTTGATATCTCCGAACTGTCGCATTTCTTTCTTATATCGTCAAATAAAAGGGAGAACTGTTTGGCAGCACTCATTTTTATTGACGGAAAATCATCAAGTATAAGTTGTGTGAGATCGTCAGGTGAAAGCACAGGCATATTTATTATCACAAATCTTGAAGAGAGTGCTTCGTTAAGGTCGCGTGTTCCGGCATATCCATAGTTCATAGTTCCGATGAAGCGCGCGGAAGGCGCGACTGTGATGCGGTCGTATCCCGGAACATCGATAGTCTTTCTATAGTCGAGAGTTGAATGAAGTACGGCAAGCGCTTCATTTCGTGCCATATTGATCTCATCCATTACAGCAAATCCGCCATTTATGGCACTTTCATATATAGGACCCGGGCGGAATACAACTTTATCGCCGTCGTAAGTATCTGTACCGATAAGGTAAGATGCGTCCATGTCGATATGAAAAGAAATGTCCCATTCGGGTCTGCCAAACGCTTCGGACAGGTTCTGCGCGAGCACATTTTTGCCAGTCGCTTTAGGACCTGCCAGCAATATGTTTTCGCCACAGAGGATCGCGGCAACAGCATTTTCTATGACATCCTTGCCGATGTAATGATATTTGGGCTGTGCGATGCGCGGTAAAAGGTGCGGAGGGACAGGATATTTCGTTCTGAAGTTATCTATTCCATCAAGAAAATCTTTACTGATACCACTTTTTTCAAAGCAATTACTCACGATATTCTCCAATCGCAATGCTGTCATTCTCAGCGCTTAGAATAAATTGTTAAAGTCATGATGCTACGAATTACTACCATGATATCATATTCCGGAATGTATGACGCATATTCAGTTATAATTATGATACACGCTCGTGTTGTCTGGTATAATAGATACATGCATCTGATGGTGCATGAAAACATAAGGAATGCGAGGATTTTATGGACTATATAAGAGGCTTTACTTTTCTTCTCGAGGGAAATATAAGAGGACACGCAGGAAAGCGTATCCAGAGAGAAATGGAACGTATGAAAGAAGATCTTTCTTCTGATACGGTTGTACTGGCATTTCAGGCATTACAGGAAAATGCGCATTCGGAAGAAATCGATTTTACCGGAAACCGGACACCTGATGACGAAGAGCTGTGCGCGCTTATTGAGCATGCAAAAGATATTGGACTCAGGGTGTCTTCTTTGCAGAATGCGGATGCCCGTGCAGAAAGGGTGCTTCAGTCATTCCAAATGATTGGACAAGGGAAGGTGCATTAGATCTGAAGGAGCAGGCGGATTATTATAAGACGATGTTCGAAGAG
>JAGPKJ010000056.1:3755-13478 GCA_018053995.1 Lachnospiraceae bacterium
TGTCTTCTTTGCAGAATGCGGATGCCCGTGCAGAAAGGGTGCTTCAGTCATTCCAAATGATTGGACAAGGGAAGGTGCATTAGATCTGAAGGAGCAGGCGGATTATTATAAGACGATGTTCGAAGAGTGCAGAGGAAGGGAATGGCTAAAAGGTTTTTCAGGCTGGGCATGGTCGTGCCATGATACACTGCATCCGATTTTGAATGACGGATACAGTGTCTGCGGAAAACCGGCTTCTGAAGTGATAAAGAAGTACTACACTGATGATATCGAAAGCGATTTGCAATGATTCACCTTCTTTACATTTGCGATATCAATGTGTATCTTTATATAAGATAAAGAACTGAATCTCAGTTGTTTATCTTGATGATTTAATGATGTGTATTCAGGAAGGAGAGGTCTATGTATAAATGTCCAGGCTGCGGCGCAGAGCTGCGGTTCGATATCAAGACACAGAAACTTGTCTGCGATCACTGTAATACTACAGTTGATCCTTACGAATACAAAGGTGGGGATGAAGCAGCACAATCAGAAGATGGTACATACGGAGTCAATGTCTTCAGATGTCCACAGTGCGGAGGTGAGATAGTAAGTACATCTACAGCCGCTGCGGAATTCTGCAGTTACTGCGGTGCATCTGTAGTTCTCGAGAGCAGGATGGATCAGAAGAAGAAACCTGATTATGCCATTCCATTCAAGATCTCAAAGGAAGAGTGCAAAAAAGAGTATAAGAAGATCATGAGACGCGCGATATTTACGCCTAATGAACTTAGGAAAGAAAAGTATATAGATAGTTTCCGTGGCATATATATGCCTTATTGGCTTTACGATGTATCCAATAAGGGCCATGTAGTATATGGCGGCGAGAAGACCCATCGAAAGGGAGATTATCTCATTACGGATCACTATGATCTCAGCTGCGATGTAAACGCTGAATACGACGGTATCTCATACGATTCATCATCAACATTTGACGATCATACAAGCAGCGTGATAGCTCATTATAAGGTAAATGAGATGAAAGAGTTCACACCGGCATTCTTATGCGGATTTTATGCCGATATGTCGGATGTCGATTCCTCTGTATATGAGCCAAAAGCTACTGAAATAGCAAATAAGATAACAAAATTTAATGTCGAATCCAAGTTCGGCGGCTATGAGCTTAAAGCCAGGAACTCAGGAGATAACGCACTTCAGACTCAAAAAGCAGACAGGGTAGTTGATGCAATGTTCCCAGTCTGGTTCCTGTCATACAAGAATGGCGACCGCGTCGCATATGCGACAATAAATGGACAGAACGGAATAGTATGTGCAGACATGCCGGTAGATGAAAAGAAGTTCTTTATCAGTTCGCTCATACTTGCGATACCGCTCTTTTTCTGTATCGCATTTTTGCAGACTGTTACGGCAAAAGCTGCAATGGCAGTATCACTTGTGTTTGCATTTACGGCGGCAGTGATCTATGTAAGTACAATGAAGGCGATCACAGTTCGTGAAACGCATTCCGATGATATGGGATATAAATCAAAAAAAGAATTCACCAAGGCTGATATGGATAAAGCCAGGGAGAAGAGAAAGAAAGACAAGAATAAGAAGCCTAAGAAAAAGAGTGTATTTATGAGTGTGCTTGTTACTACCGCGGTGGTCAGTATTCTGATGTCAATTGGTACTTTCCTTCTTACGGGCTCTTTGTCTGTGATAATGTATGCGATATTTACATCGATCATTGTCTTCATGGGAAATATAAACAGGAATTCATATGAGGCGATTGCGGAAAGCGACGATAATGCGCTTAAACCGGGCGAATTCCTAAAGGGATATATCGGGATAATGCTTTCGTCACTGCTGGTTACATTTGTGAAGATGGTCAATCCGGTTCATGATTATTACTTTTATCTGGCTTCCTTTGTATCAATGATCGCAGTCATGATATCAATGATATCGATCATAAGAAGGCATAACCTGCTGGCAACACGCAGACCGCCTGTGTTTGAAAGAAAGGGTGGTGATGATCGTGCGTAATATCATGTATAAGACAAAGAAGATAACAGCAAGACTGATCCTTTCTGCGGTCATGATCATGATATCATATATACTTATCGCGCCAGTCACAGCTAAAGCTGAGGGTGAGAACATTGTATATGATAATCCTGATACAGGATACGGACTGTGTTTTGATGATGAAGCAGGACTTATCTCTGCAGATCAGAAACAGTCTCTTATCGAAGAGATGAAACCGGTTACAGATTATGCAAATGTTGGATTTGCAACAGTCTCGGATAATCAATATGGAAATACATCAGCGTGCGCTGAGGCATTCCTTGAAGATAATTTTTCAAGAGGCAGCAATTCGACCATATTTATGATAGATATGGATGAGCGTCAGCTATATATATATAGCGAAGGTGAAGCATATAACGTCATCACCGAAGACTATGCGAATTCTATCACGGATAATGTATATACGTATGCTTCAGATGATGCGGATTATTATGAGTGTGCCCGTCACGTATTTATACAGATAAGCGCTGTTATGTCAGGCGCGAAGATATCTCAGCCGATGAGATATATAAGTGCGGCACTCATCGCGATAATAGCAGCTCTCATCATCAATTATTTCATTGTAAAGATATATTCAAGAGCAGGATCTGCAAGCGAGAGCGACTTTATGAGCGGCGTCGTTACACACTGCAATATATCGAATGTGCAAGAAACATTCGTAAATAAGACAAAGGTATATTCACCACAGGAAAGCTCAAGTTCCGGCGGTGGCGGAGGCGGCTTCAGTGGCGGCGGAGGCGGTGGCGGAAGCTGCGGCGGAGGCGGCGGACACAGCTTTTGATACCAAGTGTCATAAAGTCAATCTGCATTCGTGCTTGCACGAAGAGCAGATTGACCTTATGACGATGAAGCGCTTTGCGCTATGGAGATTAATATGAGTAACGATGAAAATATCGAGCATCAGAATCCGGGAAGACCACCCAGAGGACCGCATACAGCAGTATCAGCATTGATAATCGGAATATGTGCGATGCTAAGCTGTGCTATCCTTGCGTTCGGTTTCGTCAGCTACAAGAACAGCGGCGCACATTCGATCTCGGCCACAGGTTCAGCAAGCGTAGACTTTAGTTCGGATCTTGCCGTATGGCGCGGATCGTTCACTGCAAATGGAACAACTTCAAAGGAAGCATATGCGCAGATCAAGAGCGACGCATCAATGGTAAAGAAGTACCTTGATGACAACGGACTCACCGATAAAGAATATGTTTTCAATTCAGTCGATATCTCACAGACATATGAGGATCAGTATGACGATAACGGTAATGTCATCGCTTCTGTTCCAACAGGATACAGCCTGACACAGAATGTTGTGATAACGTCAAAGAATCTCGATACTGTAGATAAGATATCAAGGGATATATCAAGCCTTCTTGATTCAGGAGTTGAATTCACATCGCAGGCACCTGAGTACTACTGCACGACACTTGATGATGTAAAGCTTGATCTTATCGATAAGGCTACTCAGAATGCGAAGCAGAGAGTTGATATAATGGCTTCAGATACAGGATCAAAGACAGGCAAACTTATCGAATCACACCTTGGTGTATTCCAGATAACAGCAAAAAATTCAGGCACATCGGATTTTTCATATGATGGCAATTTTGATACTTCGTCAAGAGACAAGACGGCAACGATCACGGTAAGTCTTAAGTACTCTGTCAAATAGAACAGCGATATCAATATGAGCTTATTTTGAGTGTATCAGTTTATAGCATCAAGAATACAGTTCATGTATTACGAGGAGAAACGGCGGATGAACATTGTATTGCCCGGAAAAGATCCTGAAGTAAAGGTACACGGAAGGACACGTATGCAGAATCCGCTCCCTTTATTATGGACGGCAGCAGGCATTGAGGTCGTAACAGATTCCACAGAACTTAAGATAGACGTAGAGACTGATTACGATATATATGAGCAGTGGATCCGGATCGAAGTAGACGGATTTAATATGATCAGGATGATGCTTCCAAAAGGGAAAAGCACTATCGGAGTATTTCGCGGCATGAACCCTGGGATAAAGAGACATGTACGCTTCTTTCGCGAAGTTCAGCCAATGAACGACGATAAGAGTGCGATAGTATTCATCAAAAGCGTAACAGGTGATGGCAGCTTCTTTGAAGTACCAGAGAGAAAATATAAGATCGAATATATTGGAGACAGCCTTACTTCCGGAGAAGGTCTAGCGGGCAGCCGGAGCTTTCATGAGTGGAATGGAATCTCATTTTCCACAATAGGAAGTTATACCGAACTCACAGCAGAACGGATCTGCGCTGACTATCGCGTGATCTCACAGAGCGGGTGGGGCGTATACTGCGGATGGAACAACGATCCGAATATGAGAATTCCCGCGATATACAGCCAGTACTGCGGCGTGATTGACGGAAAATATGCGCGAGATCTAAAAACGCACGATGAATATGAATTTAAAAAATGGAGACCGGATGCGATAGTCGTGAATCTTGGGACTAACGACGGAGGATCTTTTACTTCTCCTGAATGGTCTGATCCGGAAAATGGAAGAAAATTCAAACAAGATATAGATGACGGCGGGATAAGCACCGGAAGGTTCGAAGATGCAGTATATGATTTTCTTGGAATGATACGGGAACATAATCCGGACTCATATATAGTATGGGCTTATGGGATGGTATCAGACCAGATGAGACCGTATATTGAGGATACAATACAGAGATACCGCCGCGAAAGCAGAGATGACAGGGTCACATATCTTGCGCTCCCTGAAATAAAGCCATCATGGATCGGCGGAAATGGACATCCGGGGCAGGAATCGCATAAGGTGGCAGCGGATGTGCTTACAGATGAGCTAAAGAGACTACTGGGCGGTAAGCGGTAACAGAGGGGGATCATAAACGAGGTCATGGAGAAGGTCGAGGGGCTTAAGGATATTCATATAATAAAACAGAATATTCACTCTTATATTCTACTTACGGTTGCCACTTTGACAATGGTGATAGGAGTCTATTTCTTCAAGTTTCCTAACAACTTTTGTTTTGGCGGAGTTACCGGTATATCAGTCATCCTTTCGGGACTGTTTCATATGTCTGCGAGCGGATACACGTTTATCATCAATATGGTGCTCTTACTCACAGGTTTTATATTTCTCGGAAAAGGATTCGGATTCAAGACGGCATATGTGACGATACTTTTGTCAGTCGGACTTTCATTTCTGGAATATGCCTATCCTATGGTTCAGCCGCTGACAGATCAGCCGCTCCTTGAACTTGTATTTGCGATAATCCTTCCGGGGTTCGCTTCGGCGCTCTTATTTAACATGGGAGCATCAAGCGGCGGAACCGATATCTTAGCTATGATAATAAAAAAGTATACAGGTGCAAATATCGGGATAGCGCTATTTCTGGTAGATCTTTTTATCACAATAGCCGCATGCTTTGTTTTTGATGTGAAGACCGGACTTTTCTCATTTTGCGGACTTATAGTCAAGACGCTTGTGATAGACAACGTGATTGAAGGCATAAACCTGTGCAAATACTTTACGATAGTAACGAACAAGCCGGACGAAATATGCGAATATATAGGGACCCAGCTTGGCAGGAGCGCTACAGTCTGCGATGCGCGCGGCTCGTATTCAAAGCAGCCGAAGACGATAGTCCTTACGGTAGTACATAGAAGTCAGGCGGTTCAGCTGCGCAACTTTATAAGAAAGACAGACAAAACAGCATTTATCATGATAACTAACAGCAGTGAGATAATCGGAAATGGATTCCAGAGGAACTGAAGATGAATAATGAAGATAATATGAACGAGAATGATCCTTCGGAAAATAAGAGGCAGGTAGGACCTGAGATACTGAACGGCTTTAATTTTGATAAGCGCGACAGAAGCAAGAAGAGCAGACAGCCGGGGCAGGGACTGCTCATATTGCTGATCATACTGGGATCGATCATGATCTCGCTTGGCTCATATCTTTTGATTGAGATGCCATCACACAATGTGACAGGTGCCGACAGGATACAGGCATTTCTCATCATAGGCCTGATGCTCGCTGCCGGAGCATTCGTTACAATAATACCGGCTGTAAGGCTTGCACATGGTCGCTTTCGCGGCGGATCGCACGAAAATGACTGATTACAAATCAAGGAAAGTGTATAATATTTCACGACATGCAAAAAGAATTGGTTATACCCTATTTACTTCATTAAGGTTATCCTACTAGATGGAACTTGGAACAGCAGATAGGCATACAGGAAAGATTCCGGTACAGTTATGTACTGTGAATAGATTTCAGAAACGAGGGAAAAAATGGCATCAATAGCAGCATCAGTTGAACGTGCAGCATTTGGAAAAGTAATAGATGTTACACTCAAGAAGCTTGACAAGGATCGCATGGGCGGATACCAGCAGATATATGATCTTGCAGCAAAGTTCATGAAGGGGACATATTCACCGAAGGTACTTGACGCTATCGGAGAAGCAGTAAAGGATCCCGATAATAAATGGATAAAGTATGCAAACAGCTTACTTGATGAGATAGATCCTAACGTTGTAAAGCAGATGGCTCTCGACCTTGGATTCCAGGCCGGATTCTATGGTACAAAGACAGTACGTAAGAGTCGTGAAAAATATCAGTGCAATATTCCGTGGCTTATCCTTATGGATCCCACAAGTGCGTGCAACATGCATTGTAAGGGATGCTGGGCTGCCGAATATGGCAACAGACTGAATCTTACATTTGAAGATATGGACAAGATCGTTACCGAAGGTAAGGAACTTGGAATCTACTTCTATATGTTCACAGGCGGTGAGCCGCTCGTTCGTAAGGCAGATGTCATAAAGCTCTGCGAGAAGCACAGCGAGTGTGCATTCAACGCATTTACAAACGGAACACTTGTAGATCAGGCTTTCTGCGATGAGATGAAGAGAGTCGGTAATCTTTCACTTTCAATCAGTCTTGAGGGATTTGAGGATGCCAACGATTCACGTCGTGGTGAAGGTGATTTCGATAAAGTAATAGAGGCTATGGATCTGCTTCACAAGAACGGACTTTTCTTCGGAAATTCCGTAGCATATACAAGAACAAATATGGAAGCAGTAACATCAGATAAGTTCTTTGATATGATAATCGAGCATGGTTCACGTTATGCATATTATTTCCATCTTATGCCTGTCGGAATGAAAGCTACACCTGACAATATGCCTACTAAGGAACAGCGTGAGTACATCTATCACAGACTTCGTGAAGTTCGTGCTACAAAGGGCGGAAAACAGATCTTCGTTATGGACTTCCAGAACGATGGTGAGTTCGTTGGCGGATGTATCGCCGGAGGACGTAATTACTGCCATATCAATCCTAATGGCGATGTTGAGCCTTGCGTATTTATCCATTATTCAGGAGCCAATATCCACGATAAGTCACTGCTTGAGTGCTTAAAGCAGCCGTTGTTCATGGAATATCGTGATAATCAGCCTTTCAACAAGAACATGCTTCGTCCGTGTCCTATGCTTGAGAATCCGGAGAGACTTGTTGAGATGGTTCATAAGACAGGAGCTCATTCTACAGATGTAGAAGAGCAGGAATCTGTTGAGCATCTTTGCGATAAGTGCAAGGAATATGCAGCAAACTGGGAACCAGTTGCAGACAAGCTTTGGGAAGAACATCCATTCCACAAAAAGGGATACGAGAACTTTAAGCCTGGCAACAGCGGAGAGTGATGCTGCAGTACAATATGAAAACGAAAGCCCCGGAGTCAGGTCATTGACCCCGGGGCTTTACTAATATGCTTAAGCACATTTGAATTTGATTTAGATATTTTTGAGGTAAGACAGGAGCTTTTATGAAAGAAAAAGAAGAGACAGGAGAGCACAAGGCTGACAAGAAAGTCATAGCAAAATGGGTGATCGCAGCAATACTGATCATTGCGATAATATATACGTTCAGAGACAGTGCAGTGCCGGTCTTTGAACAGCTATGCCACACATCATGGAAGGTGATAGCAGGCGTATGCATCCTATCGGTGCTGTATGAATTTGTTGAAGCATACATCACATATACGATGGCGAAGATGTACAATCCTGAGTATCGATACTCGTGGGGATTTGGAAATGCATGGTATTGTGCATTTTACAGACTTGCTACATTAGGGAGCGGCACAGGTGTTGCAGCTGCCTATAATCTGCATAAGCACGGGATTGGTTTTGCTGAAGGAATGGGACTCTACGCTATTCAGTATGCGATACATAAGATCGCTATCGCTGTTCTCTCGTGTATCCTGTTTCTCGTACAGTTTGGTTTTATGTACTCGAATTATCATAAATACGGGTGGCAGCTGATATCAGGTTACGCGCTTACTGTGCTGATCACGCTATTACTTATAGTATTCTGCTGTTCGAAGAAGTTTCATTATCTCCTGTACAGGATACTAAATCATTTTAATAAAAAGCAGAATGGGGCGCTTCAGGATAAGGTAGATCAGCTCAAGACAGAGTGCAGTGGTATGGAGATAGCAACTAAGAAGCTCTTCCACAATTATTGGCTTGTCATCTTCCTGCTGATCGTGACAATGATAAAGCTTTGTACATGGTATGCGATTCCTTACGTGATAGTAAAAGGGAGCGGTATCACTGATATGACGCTTCTTCATGCGCTTGGAGTGACAACGCTCTCTGTTATGCTTGCAGCCGTTATACCGACACCTGCCGGTATCGGTTCAACAGAATTCGTATTTATGATGCTGCTTGGGGAAATAGTAGGAAATGGTATTGCGGGATCAACCGTGCTGATATACAGATTTGCCACGTTCATTCTTCCCTTTATCATCGGAGGCATATATGTGGCGGTGTGCCATATAAGACATACGGATCCGTGAAAAATCGGGGTGAAGGAGCGGTCTCGTAAGACGTCCGACAAAGCGGCTTGAGAGAATGAGTACAAGCGAGGTAGCGACAGCGAGAGTTACAAGCTCAGGATATGCTGATGAGCTGAACACTTTATAATGACTGAACAGCTTGATAAAAAATCCGTGAAGTAAGAATATCGGAAATGTGTGACGTCCTGCATTTGTTATAAATGGAATCTCTTTTCCGGGCATATTGACCATTAGAAAGACAGTGATCACGGCAGCGCATATCATAAAGCCGGCACGGATGAAGAGGTTGTAGTCAAGCTTATCGTATGAGTATGAGCCGTAAAGCCATTTAGAATTGATGATAGAACGATAGCTGAACAGGATAACAACGACAACAGCCGTAAGCACGGCGGATATCGCTTTTGCTGCTTCATATTTTTTATTTGTAATCTGACCTTCAAGGTAAGGAAACAGATGTGATCTCCGTAGATAGAACCCTGCTATAAAGAAGGGGAAGAGTACAAGTATCCTTGAAAGGCTGAGAAAATAAGATATCTTACCGAAATAACCGACAAGGAGACTTATGGCTGTAGATGTACCAAGCCAGAGCAGCTTTGTCGATCTTTTTGTAGTTTCAAGAAGCGGAATAGCACACTCCCAAAGGATCATTGCGAACAGATACCACATAAGCCAGTAAGGTGTCGTATATTCGACTTTTTTGCTGCTGTTCAGTACGAAATGAGAGAACAGAATGTAGAGGGTCTGAAATATCACATATGGGAATACAAGATTCTTGAATATCTTTTTAGGATGAAAGCTTGCGAAAAGACCGGAGCAT